>CAZVQH010000011.1:0-11621 GCA_964629205.1 uncultured Gammaproteobacteria bacterium | reverse complement strand
CGAGACCCGTTTTCTGGGCAAACCCATCAATCCCAACTTCATCATTGATTTTGACTACCAGATTGCATAGTTGCGGAGACGTCTGGCATAACTCCTCTATATTGGCTGGTGAATTGGCGGTAATGAACTTTTGAAGTTCTTCTCCCTTATCCGCTTCCTGAAGGTAGCTATAGTTGGGAGCGTGCCGGAAATTGTTTTCGGCCAAGGCGCTGATCGGCTCATAATCATCAGGCGCAACCGAACTCATTTCCAACAATTCGCCGTTCGGTAACGGTATTATCTCGGTCCAATTGCCGACCATTACCTCACCGTGACCCAATGGCGATTTTTCGGAAGAAGATACCAGATATTTATGCAAATTTCCATCCGCGGTCATCGGTTTAAGTAGGGGAGTTTTATCAAGATATCTGACCAGGAGGTCTATGCTGTCCGGAATATTGAGAAGCGCTCCTAAAAGAGAAATCATTTTTTGCTCAAAAGCAGCATCTTCGCGGCCTATTCCATCTATTTCCCTAATCCGTGAAATTATCAGAGGGTGCGGCCACAATATTCCGGCAGGAGCTCTTTCAAGTTGGGCCCGACTCAAACTCAATACATATTCGCTTACTTCATCAAGTGTGAATTTGTCGACCTTGAATTGGTGGGTCTCGGTGATGGCTGCACCCCGGTTTGCATCTTTCAACAACCCGGCCAAACTCGATCTGACGTTGAAGACGTTTTCTTCATCCGACAACATTACCGCAATATCCTGGGCGACTGATTCCGTCGAATGCTCAGGCTTTATTTTCGATAAAAGTTTATTACCATGACTCGTTTCAACATCTCCGGAAATATGGAGTTCGCCGGGTGCGGGTACGGCAGTATTTTCAGGCAAATCGACAGCTGTTTTTAAAGTTGCCCGCATGCCGGGCATCATATATTCCCCAGTATGGTTGTCTTCATTCCAAACGGAAGGCACTACCGTATTCGGGATTGTCTCGGCATTTTGGCCTTTGAATTTGGCCAGCCTTTCCTGAAAGAACTCCGCCTTTCTGGTTCCAGTCCTCAACACAATTTTCTTTACGTTATCCAGTCGTTCAGCTTCCTTGTTTGCGGGATTTAAGGCAATGAATTCGGGGAGCCTTCCTTTTTCTGTCAATAGTCTATATATCGGTATTTTAGCTTCCATAACAAAAAAACCCGCCAAAAAGGCGGGCGCGCTTTACGGGTGTGATACCCGTAACTTCAATTTATACCTGTGCTTTCTTTTCATAGAAAAACAAAAAACCGCCTGGTTGGGACGGTAAGTAACCTGAAACTTTTTGGGGTTCCATGATAAATATTAAACTAATCTACGGTAAAAATCAATAGCAATATTATCCTACTGTCATAGCCGAGGCTATATCGAGGGCGGCTTTTTTTGTCAAATCGTGATAGTCGGGACCGGACAGTTCGACAATATCCCCCAAGACCGTCGCCTCTTTGAAATTCAATCCGAAATCAATGCCCGTCTCAAGACAAAATTTTCGTATTGATTTTATAATATTGGCTGCGTAAGTAACTGAAAGTCCGCGACCACCAAGTGTTATCGGATAGTCGATTATTGATCCTGAAATTTCCCCCGCAAATCCGGTATTTGTCAAAAGACTGTAAATCATTTCCGGATTATTCCTATAGTCGGGTAATTCCAGCGTTGAAAGATACATCAATGCATGGAACGCTGAATACTCCATTGCCGTCAGCCTTAGAATACTGTCTTTAAGAACGTCCAGGTCAAAAGATATCATAACATTGGTAATTCCAGCCGCCTTCATCCTCCTCAACTCGGTAATGACAATCCGGTCGGCGGCTTTTCTTGAAAATGACATGGTGTGTGGATCGTCTCCCAGCAAATCATCTTCAGTCACGACATTTACTTTTTCCCCAAACTGCTCGACGTTCCACGCGCTGCCGCGGTGGTCTATCTCTATTCGGTCGGGAACACCCACGACCGTAAGCCTTTCGACAACCGGCGGATTCCCCCTGGAGTCGCCCCCAACCAACAGTCTCAGGGTGTTTGATTTCCTCGGCACGTCACCATATGGACCGGGATCCGTATCCAAGTGGGTATCGAAGACAAATAAGCCGATATTGGCGTCGGGATTGGCTTCTTTGACGACTCTTATGAGTGGCGTTGTTGTTGCATGGGTTTCCGAAATTACCACTGTCTCACCTTTACTTTTTCCCAAAAAATCTTTGAAAAAATGTCCGAGCTTTTTGATTCCCGCCCCTTCAGATCCGGATGAATGAACCCTCGGAAGGTAGTCTATTTTTCCTGATTCAAGAAAGAAAAAGGCGTCAGCTATCGCATCCTGCGAATCCCATTCGTGTTCCAACAACCCTTCCCACCTTTCCCAAGCAATATTAAGCAGACGCTTGATGGAGTTGACCTTATCGGCCTGACGACTGTCCAGCCTTTTAAAGTCGGTTGCGTTTAGAATCCCCATGTTTCGCCTGAGAGTGGATTGAAGACCCGGCTTAACCGCTCCAGTGTAGGATTTATACTCGGTACTTTCGTCAGTCTGGGGAACAACAACTAACGAAGGATAAGGGCTTTTCTCAACCATGGGTAATTATACTATAAGTCTTATTTGGATTCAATATTATCGTTTTTAACAGGTATAATGATTGAATTATGAATAGGCTACTCATCGCCACACATAACCCGGCCAAGAAAGCTGAACTCAAGTCCGGGCTTATTGACTTGGAAAAAGCTGGAATCGAGCTAGTTACATTAACCGACGTTGGAGTGGGGGAGGAGCCTGAGGAGACAGGGGCTACTTTCAAGGACAATTCCCTACTTAAGGCCCGGTTTTATTCGCAGCTTACGGGACTTCCCGCAATCGCCGATGATGGAGGTCTGGTAATCCCCTACCTGAACAATGAGCCGGGAGTTAAATCAAGTCGATGGCTTGGGCGAAAGGCCAGCGACGAGGAGCTCATAAACCACACACTTAAAAGACTTTCAGGAGCGCCGGACAAATCCCGAAACGCTTATCTTGAATTATCGCTTTGTTTTCATGATCCAAAAAACGGCAAGACTCTTTACGAGTGCGAAACTATCTCCGGGCATATCGCCTACAAGCCCTATGTGGCTTGGAAGCGCGGTTTTCCCTACCGGGCATTATTCATCGTTGACAAATTTAAGAAATATTATGACTTGCTTGACCCCGAGGAACACGAAGCCGTCAACCACCGGGTGATCGCTTTGAAAAGGTTAACGAAAAAAATTATCGATTTGATAGTATAATCTTACTTATGCTGTCATTGGACTATATAAAAAACAATAAGGATAAGGTTATTGAAACCGCAAAGAATAAAAATCGCAAGATTGACATTGAAAGCATATTAAGTCTCGATGTCAAACGGCGTGAGTCAATCCAAAAAATCCAGGTTTTAAGGGAAGAAAGGAACAAATCCGGAAGAAACAAGCCGGCTCCCGAAGTGATTGCTCGTGGCAAAAAAATCAAGGAAGAATTAAAGACGGAAGAGGAGAATCTAGGCAAAATCGAAGAAGAACTAAACCGCCTGGTAAGTTACGTTCCCAACGTCCCACTCGATGAGGTTCCGGTTGCCCCGGATGCTGCCGGAAACGTCGAGGTAAAAAAGTGGGGTAAAATTCCGGAATTGGATTTTGAACCTAAATCCCATATTGATTTGGGATTGAGCCTTGATCTGTTTGACTTGGAGCGCGGAGTCAAGACTTCCGGATTTAGAGGGTACTTTCTCAAAAACCAAGCCGCCCAACTCCATATTGCGATACTTTTCTACGTTTTCCAGAAATTGGTCAAAAAGGGTTACACGCCGATAATTGCTCCTGCGATTGTCAAGGGTTTTACACTTTTTGGCTCCGGTCATTTTCCCTGGGGACAGGAGGAGGTATATAAACTTAACAACGAGGATGCCTATCTTTCCGCAACCGCCGAAATTCCCGTCACTTCCTACTACGCAAATGAAATTTTGAACGAAAAGGATTTACCGAAGAAATTTGTCGCTTTTTCCCCTTGCTTCAGAAGCGAAGCAGGATCATACGGAAAAGATCTTCGCGGACTTTATCGACTTCACGAATTCTGGAAGGTCGAACAGGTCGTGATTGCAAAAAATGATGTGGATGAAGCGCGCGCACTGCATGAGGAGCTTCAGTCAAATACCGAAGCAATACTCGAAGATTTCAATATCCCGTACCGGAAAATGCTCATGTGTACGGGAGATATGGGCGAGCCCCAGATAAAGAAATACGATACCGAGATCTGGATGCCGTCGAGAAAGGGTTACGGCGAAATTGCTTCCAATTCAATAATGGGAGACTTTCAAACCCGCAGGTTGAAAATAAAATACAGGAAAAAAGATGGGACAACAGAATATTGCTTTTCACTCAACGATACTGCTATCCCTTCTCCGCGAATCCTGATTGCGGTGCTTGAAAATTACCAGCAGAAAGACGGGAGTATTATAGTGCCTGAAGTTCTTCGTTCTCTTGTCGGTTTTGACAGAATAACCCCAAAGAAATAACGGGTATTTATGGAGTTGGAGTTGGGCTGACTATTCCAAGCGACTTATCTCCGCAGTTTACCTTGTCTTCCGTTCCTCTGACGAAGTATTCCCTTCTTCCGAAGTAACAATTCCTTGAAACTACGTTTTCAGGTTGTTCGTACCATTGGCTTCCGCTGGCGTAATTTTTCAGGAGATAACTCATTACGCGATTCCATATCGGGGCAGCGCCGGTAACGCCTGATGAGAGATACGGATTCATGGGGGTGTTGTCGTTATTACCGACCCAAACGGTTACCAGGAAATCGGGCGTATACCCTATCGTCCAGTTGTCTTTCTTGCTGTCTGTTGTTCCCGTCTTGACCGCAACCTTGTATCCGGGTATTTCAAGCTGGCTGCCGGGACCGAAAGCGGCAATCCGCGCAAAGTTATCGGAAAGAATATCCGAGATGATATACGAAACCGATGAGTCCATTTCCCTTATCTTAAACGGGTGAAATTCCCGCTCCCCATTACCGTTTGCACCGTCAATTTTGAGAAAATAGCTGGGTTTTATTTTATACCCGTTATTGGCCAAAACGCCATAGGCGGTGGCCATATCAATCATAGATACTTCACCTCCTCCAAGCGTCAGGGATAATCCGTATCTTGTACGATCCTTCCAGGTCGAGATCCCCATCTTTTCGGAGAATTCTATGAAATCGGATATGCCGACTTTTTCCAACAACTTTACGGCGGGGATGTTGTAGGAATTGGCAAGCGCCAATCTCAACGACACCCTTCCGTGGAACTTGCCGTCGTAATTGACGGGAACATAAGATTCTGACCCGGCGATATTGAATTTAACCGGCGAATCGTCAATGATGGACGCTGCTGTAAAACCTTTCTGAAGGGCGAGGGCATATGTTAGCGGTTTTATCGAGCTTCCTGGCTGTCTTAAGGCGGTTGTGACGTTGAATGCGCCAACCCCGTCTTCGAAATAATCCCTCGATCCCACCATGGCAATTATTTCACCTGTCTGGGGGCGGGTCACGAGAACCGCGCCGTTGTTGACATTGAGGTATTGGATTTTTTCAAGCTCTTCCCTCAGGATATTCTCAACCTCGGTCTGGATATCCAGATCCAAAGTGGTTGTCACTCTCAATCCACCCTCCTCGACGGTCGAGATCCCGTAGGCGTCCTCCAGTTGACTTTTGACATAGAAAACAAAATGCGGAGCCTTGATTGAAGTTTTCGGCGGCAGGACGCTGACTTCAACCGCCTGAGCTGACAATCGCGCTTCATGGTCGATGAATCCCTGTGTTTCCATGGCCAGTAGAACTTCGTTTCTTCGTCTCTGGGCGGCTTTTGGATTACTATACGGGGAATACAATGATGGCGCCTGAGGCAAGCCGGCCAAAAGTGCCGCCTCCTCAAGGGTCAGGTCTTTAGCATCATGTCCGAAGTATGTTTTTGCCGCCTCCTGAATTCCGTAGGAACTTCCTCCGTACGGAACCTGATTCAAATACATTTCCAAAATCTTGTCCTTACTGTAGATCCGCTCCGTCCATAATGCCAGAATTATTTCCTTTATCTTGCGCTCGATAGTCCTGTCCGGGGTCAAAAGGGCGCTTTTGACCAATTGCTGTGTGATTGTTGAACCTCCCTGCAGACTTCTATTCACGACCGTTTCCCTTACCGCCCGCAAGATTCCTGAAAAAACAGCTACGCCGTTATGTTTGTAGAATTCCTTATCCTCAATCGCGATTGTTGAATTCACGACGTAAGTCGGGAGTTGTGAAAGCGTAACTGGCGTCCGGTTCTGACTTTTGTAGATTTCGTAAAGGAGTTTTCCGTTCCGGTCATAGATAAGCGAAGATACGGGATAGTTTACCTTGCCTATATTATAGGGCGACGGTAATTCTTTAACAAAAATGTAGCCCTGCCAGATACTTATTGCTATAAGTGTCATTAAGGTGCCTGCTGCAAAATACTTTACCCTGACCGTTATGAAACTGAGATTTATCTTGGGAAAAATGAACTTTGGAGCTTTTACTGATATGGCCGGTAGTTTAGGCAATTTTGCAGATCCGAAAAACACCTTAAGGTTTGAGTACAGGAAAACATATGTTTTTTTGGGCAAAAGAATAATGAGCCTGAGAATTTTGCGAGTTATTTCGCCAATTGAGATAAAAAACAAGGCTATGTGGTATAGTCCCTTAAATATAAGCCCAAATATAGTTTTTACGCCTTGATTCATGGAGCCTATTTTACCAAATATTATGGGCTAAAGCAATTTGAGTCTAGCCTTGACAACCAGCCTTTTCCAGTATGTACCAGGCGGTACGCACGTTATTAATGTCAGGTAGGCACCATCCTTATTTTGTTCGAGTACCGAAACTTCGCTGGGATTGACTACAAATGAGGTAAAAACCTCATACTCATATTGGATACTGCCAACTTTGATGTAGATATTATCCCCTTTTTCAAGTGAGGGCAGATAAGTAAAAATCGTCTTATAATCCTTGACATCATAGAGCTGCGGTAAGGTTGAGTGTCCGAATATGGCGACATTTCCGTATTCCCCCGGCATCGACTGAGGCAAATAGTGAACCAGGCTATTTGTCAGATCCTCCCCTCCCACAACCACCCGGGCGTCCTTTATATTCAGTTTTGGAATCGAGATACCGTATTCTGTGGCGTTTGAAGTCAATGCCAACGTGCCTTGCGGCCGGTCAGGAAACCAGAGGTTTGCCTGGGTATAATCGCGCAAGTTATTCGAAAAAATGTTGAAGACCCCCAGAACCGAATTAGCTTCTGTAAGCGACGGAGAAAGTCCTTCCGAAACCGGAGTCTTGACATTTCTTTTCAAAAAGAAACGTGAATAAAGTTCAAAAGAAACGATTGGATAAAAGGACCAGAATAAAAGTACCGCGCCAATGCTAAGCGAGATATATGAAAAATAACTTACGGCTTTCTTTTTTGGGGAGTTGTTTTTTTTGATGTATACAGCATATGCCATAGTAAACCATACCCGACTTGCACCCTCATGTCAACCTATTAACCCGCAACCGAATCAAAGAGTGGTAACAATTATATTAATATTGTTTTTAAAAAACGGTAGGAAATTATCCAATCCCGGTATCGGCTCTCTAATTTTAAGGTCATAGCCTTGGATATCGAGCTTATCCTTAAGATTGTCGAGCGAACTCTTATGCTTCCCTAAAACCATCCCCGCGATTTCCTTTTCGTCAATTTTCTTGACTGAATTCGCATTTATGTCCAAATCCACCTTGACGCTGGTTTTATCGGTCAGCACCGCCTTATTGATTCTGTAGTCAACTAGTGATTTATCTATTTGAAAGCCTGACTTCACGTCTTTTCCGATAACACCAATTATTTTGTCAATGAGTTCGTTTCGGTCGTAAAGATAGAATGTTGTCTGGGTTTGGGCGGTTAAGGATACGTTATTGCTCTCTTCCCCTACTTCCTTGGAATAAGCTGTCTTGGTAAGGTCCGTTTTGGTGAGTGAGGTAAGAAGTCCTCCGGACACGCCCTTTGGTGGAGTTATCTTTTTTTTCGCTTCTGCCAGAATCGCTTTTTCTAGATTTTCCTGATCTGTCTCCGAAACGGTTCTAACACTTCGTTTGCTCCCTCCTGAAAACGCGGATTCGTTTATGGCGAAGTAAATACTGCTTGAAAGGTCGGCAATTGAAAAGCGTGTTCCTTTGGCGAGATTCCCTTCCGTTCCAATTGCTGCTGCGGTTACCGACCCGGTATTTTTCCCCGGCAATTTTGCGGACCCGTCGGAAGCAAGGGAAGACGAAGCTACCTTGACATCGGTATCGAGCGCGAATTTCAATCCTGCCCCTTCGATCAGGGTTCCCTTTGCGAATGTCCTCTCCCCGTCATCAAAATTGTGAAGTGTCACTTGCCCACGAGCCGGATCACCAATCTGCCGCGAACCCGTGGTTGAAATATCTTCAGTATATGACGCTGAAGCCGTAGACACTTTATAACCAATGTCAAAAGATGATGATTTCTCAATCTTACTTGAGTTCAAGTAGACCTTGAGCTCCGCCTTATGGAAAAAATATTCATTGAGAGTGAGGGCAATCACAATTATTATCATCCCGGCCAAAACCGTCCATTTCCCTGACAGGAAGGAAAGGTTCATTTTTGGGATTTTAAATCCGATCTTGGGAAGTTCAAAAACCGGTAATTTCAAAGGCTGGCGGACTGACGAAGCAGTTCCTGGCTCCGGCACATCGGCCGTTTCCTTGATTTGGGAGATATCCTGATTTATCAGGAACCCGAAAGAATCCTCTGCTTTTTTCTGCGGCACTTCAACCGTTTCGATTTGCTTGTTTCCGATCTGTTCGGCAAAAACATTCACCAAACCAGTCGTGACATCCTCTTCCTTAAGCATATCAACCCTCGGTAACTGTATAAAGTATTGCTCATCCCACCTGTACGATAATATCTTTTCAACACTTGAATCCAAATCATGGGAATCGTATAGGATTATCCGCGAGGGCAAAAGAAACTTACCCTTCAAATCGCTTATCCCGTTTATCAGATCCTCGGCGATATTGTCGGTACGGGCAACGCTTCTTTTGTGACTTATCACTCCCCCCTTATATATGAAGATTGTCAAATCGCGGCGGTCCATTTCAATCAAAATTCCCGTCAGAGGCATTTCTTCCTTGGCGTTGATAAATTTCGAAACGGCTTCATAACATTCAATGTAACCTAAGGCTGTCAGTTCAAGATTTTTTACCAGATCCTTTATTTTCTGCAGATAAGGCTCCCTTATGTCTCCCGCTTTTTCATCGACCAAATGCGAGTATACGAAGAATATGGTTTTGTCTATATTGGAGTTTATTTTTTTTTCGAAACGGTACAGTATCTCATCAATGTCGCTGACCAAATTTTCCCAGCCGTTTGAGTATGTGAAGTTTTCCCTATCCATTATCTCTATTTTTCCGCCTGACGAATCCATAAGCATGAGCGAACCTTCCTCCTCCCTCAAGAAAATTCCCAGGTAGTAGTCCTTTTTGCTTCTGTTCTTTGAAAAAAATGGTAAGTTCATAATGCGCTAGTTGGCAATATTATATTTTGTAAAAACTTGGGTTATTCCCGCCTTGGCTGTTTTTAGGGCCTCAACATATGAGACGCCTTGTGTTGTCGAATTTATAGCGTTCTCTATATATTTAATTATCTCATCATTAAGGCCGTTGTCATAGGTTCTTGAAACGACGGGAATCGAAGCGAAATCGGGAGCCTGCTTTACGACGGCGGCAAGATATTCATTCTGACTCAATAGCGAGGCCAAATCAACTCTCGAGTAGGGCTCTCCGAACGGTCTCACTTTCGATTGTATTTCGTATAATTTCGTCATATTTTCCTTCTCGGAAAGAAATCTCAAAAATTTCCAGGCTTCGATCTGGTTAGGACTGTATTTCGAAACTCCCTCTGCCCAATATGATGCCAATGAAATAGGAGGTGCGCCCGGAACCGACGGCACCGGAGCAACTTTTAGGTCAATATCCGGATTGGCGGCTTTTATTGACAGAACTACCCATGAAGGAGCGATTATTATCGCAACTTTTTCCTGTATGAATGCCGTTGTTGAATTGGGCATATTATCATTCCAGTAACCTTGTGGCGCCTCAGAAAATTTACGGAAAATCTCAAGCGCGCCTGTACCTTCGGCGCTATCAACGCTTGCCAGATTTCCGCCGTTTTGTAGCAGTAATAGTCCGAAAATATCCGAAAAATGCTCTATATTTGAACTCGTGCCGATTGCTATGCCAGATGTTATAAGATTGCCCGACTGATCCTTAACGGTAAGTTTTGGAACTACTTCGGTAATATCGTCCCAAGTCGCGGGAGCAGAGACGATTCCAGCTTTCTTAAACAGATTGTTATTGTAAATTAGCACCAGTCCGTCAACCATGAGCGGTATCCCGTAATAATATGTCCCGACCTTTAAATCCTTTTGGGCGACCGGATAGAATGTTTTTTCAAACTCCGCCGCCGGCATTATAGATGATGGCAAGGGTGAAACTATCTCGGTTATCTCAGGCAACCATGTATTGTGGAAGCGAAAAATGTCTGGACCTTGATTTGACTTACTTCTGGCAACAAGTTTCTCCCTATAGTTTTCCGGAGCCATTTTCTGGTATTTGATGGTTATATTAGGGTTTTTCTGGTTATAGAGGTCTATGAGCGGCTTCATAAGAGTCTCCTCTTCCCACAATCCCCAATATGTCAGCGTTATGTCTTTTTTGGCGCTGCCACCCCCAAAAAGCGCCCTGATTATTATTATCAGAAAAATAACGAAAACCGCAACTCCTCCAAGGATAAAAAAAAGATATTGGTTTTTGTTTTCCTGGTAGACCGGCGGTGGTGACTCCGGCATCGGAGCTGGAGCTTCAACCGCTTCCGGATTCACAACTTCGGGCGCAACCTCTTCAATTGCAGGTTCTTCCGCTTCAATCGGCGTCGATTCCATTATCGGCGTTGAGTCTGGTTGCAAATCCTCGGGCTTTTCATTATTATCATCCATAGTATAAATAATAGCAAAAAATGAAACTAAAAATATTATTGCTGGTTGCAATTCTAGCCATTTTGACAAAAATAGGCATGGATTTTGCCGCTTTTAATAAAAAATACGAAAATAAAATATATCCAGGCGTATTTGTCGACAATCTTGATTTCTCCGGTCAAACCCGGGACCAAGTCAGGAAGCTCTACGACGAAAAAACAAAGAAGCTCGGTGCCCTCGGGGTTACTGTTTTTTATAAAAATGACCCGGTTGCCACTTTCTCGGCAAAAACACTGAATCTAAAATACGACGGGGAAACTCCATCAATCCAAGCATACATGGTTGGAAGGTCAAAGCATATTGCCTCCCGATATCTGCAATTAATCTCGGCTTTTTTTAAGATTAAGGAATACCGCTTCGAGAGTGCCTTAAGTTACGACCAGGAGCCGGTTAAGGAATTTTTGGGAGAAAGCGAGGAGAAGTACAATCATCCTGCCGAAAATGCTCTATTCAAATTTGAATCGGGACGGGTCATAAGCTTTAAAAACGAAAAAAAGGGACTGGAGCTTGAAAGTGAAAAGTT
>CAZVQH010000010.1:0-11902 GCA_964629205.1 uncultured Gammaproteobacteria bacterium | reverse complement strand
TCCCTGCATATTCTCATGAATTTAGCACTGACATCACGGATCAGTTCGGGATCGGACTCGCGGACAATGACGTCGGGGCAGAGATTTTTCGCGTCTCCCACCCTCATTCCCGTTTTTATTCCGAATCTTTTCGCTTCAATTGACGGTGACAGAATACATCCCCGGTCGGTCGTATAGGCGGCAATCACGAGGGGCTTGCCGCGAAGCTGGATATGGGCTTGTTGGGCCACTGTCGCGAAACACGAATTGAGATCTATATGCATTACCGTCGGCACCCCGGTATTAATTGGCAGATCCATCGGAGACCTCCTCCAAAAGCCAGTTCAGGCTCTCGGTGTCAAAACTGATTCTGAAGTCAAGGTTCCCGTCGGTGACATGAAAAATATGAAAAAGAGAGCGACCGTTTCTGACTTTGTGATGATAGGCAAGCCGTTTTATGAAATAATCCCTCAGCCGCCATCTCATCTTGTAGGGAATGAACCGGTTCTTCTCGTGATTATAAGAGGAAATTACACTGACTTTTTCGAAAATCTTGGCATTCATGATTATCATTCTAGTGAACGAGTGTTTACTTTGTCAAGGGGAATATTTCATGAAGTATTTTCGCTTGTTCCGACGGGAAAAAAAGTTTTTCCTGACCGCTTCGGTGGCATTTTCTATCCTTAGGTAATGGATAAGTTGCCGTAAAAGAAAGAGTTTGACGTTGCCGGGCAGTGACATAAAATTTTTTTCTCTACGAAAACCGTATTTCAATGCGATTTTTTCGACTGCGGGATTGGTGCTGCTCATGAAGGCGTTTTTGTTTCCGTATTTTTCAAAAACCATTTTGAGAAGTAATTTCCCATAACCTTTTCCGTGGAATTTTTTAAGGATTGCAAGGGGGCCGATTTTTATCCAATCCCCAAAAACATAAACGATGACTACTCCAAGCATTCGTCCATCGGATTCAATCACGTAGACGGGTTGTTTTTTCCAGATATCATAACTGACATAAATCAGGTCCGGAAATAAGGCGATGTCCTTAATGAGAGTCGATATTTCCTTATCGGAAAGATTGCGATTGCTAATGACAGGCCTTTTCACAAAGTAAATTATACTTTGTTATCGCCGTACCTTTAACTATTCCGGAAAATTATCATATAATATCAACATGGAAAGACAGGAAATACTGGGCCATATGAAAGAATTTCTTAATTCGCATTTCCAGATGACTATCGGAACTTATGCTTCCTTTCCCTGGACGGCGACGGTCTATTATTCGGTCGATCAGGATATGAATATCTATTTTTTAAGCAACCCTGAAACCCTCCATTGCAAACAACTTGAAAAAAATCCCAAAGTGTCGGTTGCGGTTGTTGATTCTCCCCAAAAGCCCTCATCACTAAAAAAAGGAATCCAGATTTACGGCAAGGCAA
Organism: uncultured Gammaproteobacteria bacterium; assembly: GCA_964629205.1. Classification (GTDB taxonomy): domain Bacteria; phylum Patescibacteriota; class Microgenomatia; order UBA1406; family GWC2-37-13; genus GWC2-37-13. The sequence continues at coordinate 10,487 of CAZVQH010000010.1, read as the reverse complement.
AAAGGATCTCAGGAGCCAACAAAATCAGGTATGCACTTGATCTTTGGAAAAAAACCCTGGACGTTACAAGCCCTTTATACACCTATGAGGGGATGATGAAAAAAGCCATCAAAGGAAGAATGTACAAAGTGACCCCGATAAAAATAAAATTCTTCAACGAAGCCCTTTGGGTTGAGGGCACTGAGCCGGTTATCAAACTGTGATCAGGATTACTGCCCCTGCTGTTTCATTATTTCATTAAGGTATTTCTCGTAATCAACGGAACTACCCTCCGCTCCTTGTGGCGGAGCTTTTGGAATATCCTTCATCATTTGTTCCTGAAGGGCATTCATATCCTGAAACGTGACGTCGGTCGGGATTGCGAACATGGAATCGGCGACGACTTCGGCCTTGCAGGCATCTTTATATTTCTCGATTGTCGCCAGGAGCGATTCGCTTTGATCGGCACCGCTTTTGTCATCCGCCTCGGTCGTTTCCCCGGAGGTCGGGAACGGTGAGATATTTTTCGGCTCCTCAACCGCAAACGTAAATCCGGTCTTGCTGGTATCGGACCACATATGCATCTTCTTGTCTTTCATTATGATGTTGTTCGGTTGTTCCGTATCTGCAGTTCCAGACATCATTACCCGGACCGCTCCGCCTTTTATATATGTCGTACTTTCAACACCCTGCTCATCCTTATATACGCATTTCAAACTCAACGATTGTGAAAGGGCATCTTTTATGGAGGTGAACACATTTCCGCCCCCGGCCGCGTTATTTCCCATCATAGCTCCGGGTAATTTTGGAGCCATTCCTTTGGAATTCATATAGAAATAACCTCCAACTCCCAATAAACCCAAAACCGTAAGGACAATCAGTACTTTTTTCATAATTAATCGTTATTAATTGATAATGCTTCGGTTAATGATATTTAATTTTGAAATAAATTACAAGATTGTATAATATTGCTCATGCCTATAAAACAAATCATCGGCAGCATAACAGTTATACTAGCCTTCATTAGCTATATTCCTTATATCAAAGATACGCTTTCCGGAAAAACCAAACCCCATGCGTTCTCCTGGCTGATCTGGTTCATGTTGACTACGATAGGATTCTCGATACAGATCGCAAACGGGGCCGGACCCGGAGCTTGGTTTAACGGAGTGATGATTGTTGTAAGCGGAGTGATCATGGTATTGGGATTTATGAAAGGAAGGAAAGAGATTGTTTTTGCCGATTGGATAAGTCTCTTTTTGGCAATAATAGCTATTTATTATTGGCTGGTCGCAAAAGACGAGACCCTGTCGCTCATTCTTGTCATATCCGCCGACGCTCTCGGATTGGTACCCACATTGAGGAAGTCGTTTGTCCATCCGCATTCGGAGACTCTGGCGACATATGCGATCAATGCCTTCAGGATAACGCTGGCTGTTTTTGCGATCGAAAAGTTCTCCTTTTTGACTTCTGCCTACCACTTTTACATGATCGCCGCCAACGTGCTCCTTGTATTCATACTTATTTCAAGAAGACGCTTTGCGTCCGAAAGTAAAAACGGTTAACGCGAGCCCAGCCATGATGCTTCCGTAGTAAAATGTCGAGGAAGGACCGATTCGGCTCCATAGAACTCCACCGATTGAGGAAGCCATAAAAGCGCCGACCGCCATAAGAGTCTGATGCATTCCGAAATAACTACCTGACTCTTTCTTTTCAATAAATTCGGAAACATAGGCTTTGGCAACTCCATCGGTAAACGCAATATAGAGCCCGTAAATCGGAAAGATTATCCAGACAAACGCGGGGTTCTTTATGAATCCAAACATAAAGTAGACAAAAGAAAAAATTGCCAGTCCGAAAGCAAAAACTTTTTTAGCGCCGATCCGGTCGGCCAACTTCCCGGCGGGAATCGCAAAACTTGCCTGAAAAACATTATAAAGGACATAAGTCAGAGTAACCATTATTGTCGTCAACCCCAAATCCTTAGCTCTCAAAATCAGAAAAGCATCCGAACTGTTTCCGAGTGAAAAAATGAAGCTTACAAGTAAAAACAGCTTAAGCTGGGGATTGAGAGACCGGAAGTCAATTTTGACGAAATGTTTTTTTTCCTTGTCTGCGGCAACAGGTTTTTCCTTAACCGATAGAATCAGAATGATTACGGCGACCGCCGACGGAATGAACGCCATGAAAAACACCAGGCGCATATTCTCCTTCATAAGATAAAGCAGTAGAAGTCCCGCAATCGGACCGAAAACCGCACCCAAACTGTCAAGAGACCGGTGGAAACCGAATATGAAACCGCGATTAAGGGGAGTGGTATTTTCAAGAAGGATACTATCCCTGGGGGCGGTTCTCAATCCCTTTCCCGCCCGGTCAATAAAGCGGGCAAATAGAACCGTCTGCCATCCTGTCGCCAGTCCGATAAGGAGTTTTGAAATTGCTCCGAAAGAATAACCGACAGTCACAAATATTTTTCTTTTTTGTAAGTAATCCGAAAGAGCTCCAAAAACGTATTTCCCGATTGATGCGGTAGCCTCGGCCAACCCTTCGATAATTCCGACAACCGGCATAGAAGTCTTGAGTACTGAAGTTAGAAAAATCGGGATAATCGGATATATCATTTCGGCCGACAAGTCGTTGAAGAAACTGACCAGGCCGAGCACGAGGACATTTCGAGGTATTTTTTTCATACGTTGATTATAATATAACTATGATATTTCTTTCTTTAAAAACATATAAGGAATCAACAGGGAATGCTGTAATAAACCTGCTTTCATCAGTTGGAAAAGTCAGCAGGGAATCAGGAATTACGATTCTTCCGGTTGCCCAACCGACCGACATCTACAGAATCAAAAAGGAGCTGGGAATCGAGGTCTGGGCTCAGCATATGGACCCCATTGATCCGGGACGCAATATGGGTTGGTTGTCTCCATATGCCCTCAAGGACGCAGGAGCCACAGGGGTCGTAATCAATCACAGCGAGCACGAAGTGGATAAGGAAACTATCGGAAAAACTTTGGCGAAAGCAAAAGAATACGGCCTCAAAACTCTTCTAATAGGACATAGTATAGAGGACGTAATCGAATTCGATTCCCTTAGTGCCGATTATGTCTCCTATGAGCGCGCCGACATGATCGGAGGAGGGGTCTCGATGCTTACCCAGGAAGAAGAGGGGGTCAAGAAACTGGTTTCGGTTCTTAGGAATCCTCTAATTATCGGAGCCGGTGTTGCGACGGGGAAAGATATAAAACAGGCCGTTGCTCTTGGCGCCAAGGGAGCGATTCTTGCTTCGGCTTTCGTACTATCCAAAAATCCGGAGGAAACACTTTGCGAGTTGGTCTCAGGGTTCACAAATGAATAAAATATATCCGGCGAAACTCAAAAATGGCGACGAAGTAAGAGTAATTACTCCTTCAAGATCGATGTCGATCATCGGTCAGGAAACCCGCGAAATCGCCGACCAAAGATTTAAGGATTTAGGTCTCAAGCTTTCTTTCGGAAAATATATAGATGAGACCGACGCCTTCAACTCCTCATCAATCGCCTCCCGGATTGAAGATCTCCACGATGCTTTCGCCGATTCCAATGTTTCGGCAATAATCAGTGTCATCGGAGGCTTCAATTCCAACCAGCTATTGGGATATCTCGATTGGGATCTTATAAAGAATAATCCCAAAATCCTGTGTGGGTATTCTGATATTACGGCTCTGAATAACGCAATATTCGCCAAAACAGGGTTGGTGAATTATTCTGGTCCCCATTATTCGACGTTCGGACAAAAACTCCACTTCGAATATACTCTCGAATATTTCAAAAAATGCCTGATGTCGGAAGATCAATTCACGGTTGAGTCGAGCCGGGAATGGAGTGATGATGAATGGTATCTCAATCAGGACAAAAGAAATCCCGTCAAGAACGGAGGTTTTTTGGTGATCAATGAAGGATCGGCGGCGGGAACAATATTGGGAGCGAATATATGCACTTTCAACCTGCTTCAAGGGACGCAATATTTTCCCCGTCTTGAAGGTTCGATATTGTTTTTGGAAGATGATTATGAATCCCAAGCCCACACGTTTGACCGGGATCTTCAGTCCCTCATCCATCTTCCGGACTTCAATAAAGTCGTAGGCATAGTTATCGGCCGTTTCCAGAAAAAAAGCAACATAAATAGCCAGCTTTTGACCGCTATTATCAAGTCAAAAAGGGAATTGGATAGAATTCCAGTGATTGCCAATGCCGATTTCGGCCACTCAGACCCGAAATTGACCTTTCCCATAGGGGGAGAAGCGTCACTGATTGCAGGGAAAGAGGCGAGATTGGAAATAATCCGCCATTAAAGAAACAGGAAGGAGAATATCGCAGCCGATCCTCCCAGAATTGCTCCTCCCACAACGTCGCTCGGCCAGTGCTCACCCAAACTGACGCGGGAAACGAGCATTATTATATTGAACGCGAGGAGGAATGTACTTAGCAGGATTTTCAAAACAATATTGATTCTGGAGTGGAATATCATATAAACGAGAATGAACGATATAAAGACCGTCCTCATAGAATGTCCTGACGGATACGATGATCCGGGTTGGACGTAGGAAGACGGAAACAGAAAATCAAGGTTGTATCGGAAGAACATGAAGGGCGGTCCGGGATGATGGACAAAATATTTTCCGATAATCTCAATCACATGTGCTCCGGCCAGGGGCGCGAAAACGAAAAATGAAAGGATTTTTTTCCTCGAAAGCGCAATCAAAAAAAGCAAACCGGCTAAAATTTCGAAACTCCCAACCAAACTGAAACTTGAGAGGAAAGCGTCGTACTTACGGGGAAGATTGTCCTGGAGTCTTACGGTTGTGTCGAAATCAATTTTGTTGAAGAAATCCTCTTTGACCCCATAAGTAAAGGCTACAAACATAAGGAAAAGAACAAGGCTGATTATGATCCAGGCAATCCTTTTTTTCATTTGAGCTTATACTTCAAATATACCAGAGTGAAAATAAGAATTGCCCCGGCAAAATAGAATGCGGTATCTTTGCCGAGGGTCTGGAATATTTCCCCTCCCAATATCGGGCCGACGATTCTGCCCATGGAACCGGCCGATTGCATAATTCCAAGGGTTTCCCCGTACTCCTCGGGAGGGACGTTTTCGGTCGCCAACGCCTGTACAGTCGGCATCGCCAGTCCGTTTCCAAGCGGCAGAAAAAAGAGGGCGACGTAGAGAAAATTCGGACTCAATGACAACGGAATAAGGATCATTCCTATGAACATGAAAATTATCGACCAGCGCAGGATTGTTTTTTCATGAAATTTTTTTGTGACGAAGGGAAGGACTCTTAACTGGAACACAACCGCCAAAACTCCGATATATGTAAAGAGCCATCCGTTGTTTTCCGGCTTGAAATCAAAAGTTCTTTGCGTCCATAATGCGAAGTTCCCCTGCATGACTGAAAATGAAGTGTTCATGAGAAAGAAAACTATGATAAGAATTCCAATTGGGTAAAGGGATAAGACGCGTTTGAACTCGACGAAACTGAACTTTGTTCTAGGAGATCTGACCGCTTTTTTGGTATTTACTGTTTCTTTCAAGAAGAAGTACGTTGTAAATACGGTCAGAAGCGAAACCGCAGTAGCAAAATAAGCTGGTGCGGAATAGGAGATTTTAGATAGCGCTCCACCGATTGCCGGTCCGAAAATGAATCCAAGTCCGAAGGCCGCCCCCATCATTCCCATACCTTTTGCGCGGTTTTCCTTCGTAGTCACATCCGCAATATAGGCTTGGGCAATCGAAATATTACCACCCGTAATTCCGTCAATAATTCTCGAAAGAAATAATAGGGGTAGATTTCCGGCCAATCCCAGAAGCAAGTATCCGATCGCACTTCCGAACTGGCTGATGACAAGAAGTTTTTTTCTTCCGTATCGGTCCGATAACCGCCCCAGGATAGGGGAGGCGATTAGTTGGAAAAACGAGTAAACTGCGGTCAACAAGCCTATCTGAAGGGGGGATGCCTGGAATTTTTCGGCTATATAGGGTAATAGGGGGAGAATGATTCCGAACCCCAAAAGGTCGATAAACACAACGAGGAAAATAGTGAATAATGATCTGCCGTTTTTCATGAGATTAAAATTATACCTCAAGTTTTGAAAGTTTTTTTCAACTTTGTTGTATTAATAATAGATACCTGCAGAATAAGCAGTGAAAAAAGAAAGGAGGTGAAAATATATGAAAAAAACATCAATGATGATAGGATTGACAGTTTTAGCTATTGGAGCTGTCGTGATATTGCCTAAGAATACTTTAGCATACCGCGGGAACCCCGAAGTGAAGGGACCTAATTATTCAGTCGAAAGACATGAATCCATGATAACCGCTTTTGAAGAAAATGATTATAAAGCCTGGAAGAAACTGATGATCGGACGTGGTCGAGTTACTCAAATTATCAATAAGGATAATTTCGCTCGATCTGCGGAAGCCCATAGGCTTGCCTTGTCGGGAAAAACAGAGGAAGCCAATGCGATTAGACAGCAATTGGGATTGGGGACTGGTGGTCGATTCGGATATAATAAATAAGGATTTTTAGCTGCCGGCAGCAAGCGGATTTTTATGAAAAACGAAAAAAATTTAACCGATGAGCGACTGGTAGAATTGATAAGAAGCGATAAGGACCAGTTTAGAGAGCTCATAAGGAGGTATGAAAAAAAGATATCTAACTACGCATATTACCTAACCGGGGACAGATCGGAAAGCACCGATATTACCCAGGAGGTGTTTGTAAAGGCGTATATAAACCTCAATAGTTTCAACCTGAAAAAGAAATTTTCAAGTTGGATATTCCGGATTGCTCATAATGAATCCGTTAACTTTTTAAAGAAAAATTTCCGTTGGGTCAGTCACGATGACCGGGATATTAAAAGTAATCAAGATATCGAAAAGGAGTTAATTGATTCGGAAATTATAAAAATTTTAAAGAAATGCCTTAATAAGGTTCCCGTACATTATAAGGAAGTAATTACCTTATACTATTTTGAAAACTTATCTTATCAGGATATCTCGGATATTTTACAAATTCCCGAAAACACGGTCGCTACTTACTTGTCCAGAGCAAAAAGTAGCCTAAAAATCATATGTCAAAAAGAAAATATTTGAGTCTGGAAAACTTTGTCATGAAAAAGATCGAATCGGGCACTATAAAAATGAAACCGAGATGGTATTTTGTCGTCGGATCGGCATTGCTATTTGCCGGTCTTATTATTTCGACAATCTCTTCCATCTTTGCAGTTAACCTACTCATTTTTCTTTTGAGAAGACATTATGGACCGATGTATAACTATCGCTTAAATCTGATGTTATCTAACTTTCCTTGGTGGATTATTCCAATTGCCATTCTGACCGTAGGGCTAGGAATGTTATTGCTTAAAAAATATGACTTTTCTTATAAAAAGAACTTTCCAATCATCTTTGTCGGCTACCTCATTATTATTGTCGCATCGGCATTTTTTGTGGAATATTACGATATTAATAAATATTGGATGGGGAATGGTCAAATGAAAAGACTTTACCAAAAAAACCCCGAAAACATGAGGCAAAGTCCGATGAGGATTAATAAAAACAAAGGCCAGGGTAATTTTTATCTAAAATAATGTAAAATAGTAGGGCGATTGTAAACGGAGCGTAGCTCAGATGGCTAGAGCGCAGCGTTTGGGACGCTGAGGCCGCGAGTTCAAGTCCCGCCGCTCCGACTTGATGAAAAAAATTCTTCCAATCCTTGCGGTTATCGTTGCCGCCCTTTTCCTGTATATTTTCCAGTCTTCAAGGTCTCCCTTTATGGAATACGAACTTGAAGGTAAGACTTATAAACTCATGAAGGCCGACAGCAGGGAGGAGAGGGCGAAGGGACTCATGAACTACAGGAGTAAAGCGGAGCTCAATGGCGCCGACGGCATGATTTTTATATTTCCGGAGAAGAGTTTCCAGCAGTTTTGGAACGAGAATACCTACCTTGACCTCGAAGTCTATTGGCTTGACGGTCGGCAGCTCGTGGGGAAAAACAGCCTGCCTTCAATCATAAAAACAAAAGATGTCTTCGTAATATCTTCGCCGAAAAAAGTCGACAGGGTGATTGAAATCGTGAAGTGATTTTCTAACTTTTTAAGGCTTCTATTCCGGGAAGCGTCCCTTTCTCTATATATTCCAACATAGCGCCACCACCGGTTGAGATATGGGTAATTTTATCCAGATATTCTTTTTTTGAAATTGCCGCCAAAGTATCTCCGCCTCCAACTATGGATAGGGCCTCCGTATTTTGGGTAATTGAATAGTAAATGAAATCCGTACCCCGTCTGAAGGATGGATTTTCGAAATATCCGACCGGTCCGTTCCAGATGATTGTTTTCGCAAGCGCAATCAGATGGGCGATCCTTGCCGAAGATTCGGGTCCATTGTCGAAAATGGATTTGTTTTTCGGTATGTGTTCGACCTTCAACAGCTCATAGGATTTATCATCCTTGTTTTCGGCAACTGCCGCATCAACAGGCAATATCATTTCCGACGCCCCCCCTTGGCGGTTGACAGTATTTTTCTTGCCTGCTGGACCGCTTCGTACTCGCAAAAACTTTGTCCTATATCCTTACCCTGGGCACAGAGAAAAGTATTTGCCAATCCGCCGCCGATTACCAAATAATCAACCATCTTGACAAGTTTGTTTATGAGGCCGATTTTGGTCGATACTTTAGCGCCGCCTATTATGGCGACAATCGGTTTTTCCGGTTTTGCGGTAACGCGGGATATCATCTCAAGCTCCCGTTTCAGCAAAAGGCCGCCGTATGAAGGAATAAATTTTGGCGGACCGATTACGGAAGTATCCGATCGGTGACAAACTCCGAAAGCGTCATTGACGTAAACGTCGGCGAGCGAGGAAAGTTCCCTTGCGAAAATAGTCGAAAAGTCTTTCTCTTTCGGGAAGAACCGGATGTTTTCCATGACGATGAATTTTTCGTGGGCAGTCCTTATCTTTTCTATGCTATCGTACAGACCGATTTTTTCGTCAGGGAAATATTCCTTCAATTTATCAACAACAACCGAAAGCGAGTACTTTGCGTCAACTCCTTTGGGTCTACCCAAATGGGAGACGACAATTATGCGGTTACCGTTTTTGAGGAGTAGCTTTATCGTCGGCAAAGACTGACGGATACGGGCATCGTCCGCGATGGTATGGTTTGGATTCAGGGAGACGTTGAAGTCAACCCGCAACAGGACATTCTTATTCCTTATATCAACCTCATCGATATATTTAACCTTAGACATAATTGGATAGTTTCTCCACGAAATCAACTAATCTTGTCGAGTATCCCCATTCATTGTCGTACCATCCGAAAACCTTGACGAGCGTTCCTCCGACTACCTTGGTGTAATTTGCGTCAAATATGCAGGAATAAGGTGATCCGATGTAGTCCGATGAAACCAGCACCCGGTCTTCATATCCAAGTATTCCTTTCATGCTGCCGACAGATGCCTCCTTGAATTTTTTATTGATCTCCTCGGCGGTTGTCGGTTTTTCAACAATGGCCGAGATATCGGTTATTGAACCGGTCGCAACCGGAACGCGCAGAGACATTCCGTCAACTTTTCCCTTAAGTTCCGGAATGACCTTAGCAACCGCTTTGGCGGCGCCTGTTGTCGACGGGATGATGTTGATGAACGCAGCGCGGGACAGATTCTCTTTTTTTCCCGCATCATCAAGCAGGCTTTGGCTGATCGTTATCGCGTGGGTTGTTGTCAAAAATCCGGACACGATTTTAAAATTGTCGTTCAATACCTTGAACATTGGTGCCGAACAATTGGTCGTGCATGAAGCCATCGATATCGCGGTTGATGTGGCGAAATCGAACTTATCGTCATTGACTCCCAGAACGACAAACGGAGTTTCATCATCCTTGGCGGGAGCTGACAGAACCACTTTCTTTACCGTTCCCTTAAGATGTTTAAGCAGGTCGGGTTTTTTTGTAAAAGCGCCCGTTGCATCGACAACTACATCAACACCGTACTTTTCCCAGGGAATATTTTCTGGCTTGTCGTTCAAAAGCGTCACGATTTTTTTGCCGTTTATAGATAGTCCGTCAGCTTCTTCCTTAACTTCGTGGGCAAACTTTCTGTATACGGAGTCATATTGAAGAAGATAGGACATCATGGCATTGGGAGTTTTTCTGGTGTTTACGACAACTATATCGAAAGTATCTCTTGATAAGGCAATTCTGGTAAAAGCACGACCGATTCGTCCGAAACCGTTCAAGCCGACCTTAAGTTTTTTCATAGGTACAGATTTTATTTATAATAATGGTGATGCGTTGTTATATATCTTATTGTACCTGAAACTCCGCGCGTCACAACAGAGTGAGTGATTATCCGGCTCCTCTGACGGATAACGCCCTGAAGCAATGGTCCCTCAATGACGCCGGTTGCCGTGAATGACAGTTCTCGTCCCCGCGCCATGTCTTCCGACGTGTATATTTTATCC
>CAZVQH010000009.1:6249-12758 GCA_964629205.1 uncultured Gammaproteobacteria bacterium | reverse complement strand
CCGTATGTTTTGTAGATTTTTCCGAAGTGATATCGACCCCAAAGCTTCCGTCAAAATTGAATTTGATAATGCCGATGTCATTGGCAAGACGCTGTATATCTTTTATGTAGGAATCCATTTTCTCCTCGGCAAAACCGTTGAGTTTTGCAAAAACCAGCAACTTCGAAACTCCCTCACCCTTATAATCCGAAAGATTTTTTACAATAACATTTTTCAGGTAGCTTGTCTTTATAATTTTCGGATACATATAAATTTCCCTCTCGGTTTCGTAGGCAAACTTTACGTCTTCTTTCCTTAAGTAATCTGAGACCTTGCTAAGCGATTCCTCAGGTATGGGCTGATACCAGAGTCTTTCTTCCTTCACAGAGTCATAGATAGTTGCCCCGCCGTGAACGATATGGACCCCCTTTATATCGAGGTACTCTTCTGCCTGTTGAATTTTACCGAAATACATTCTCCCGGTTGCAAACGAAAATCTGACATTTTTTTCCCTTATTCTCGCTATCTGATTTTTGGTTCCGGGATAAAAATTCTCTTCGTTGTCAACAAGTGTGCCGTCGAAATCGCAAAGAACCGCTTTTATTTTTTTCATAAATGGGCTTTTTTTACATCTGAAATAAATTCCTTCAGTACTTTCAGCTTAACATGGGGAAGAAAAAACATTTTATATATGCTGAATTCCTCCCTCCGTTCCGGATGAAACAGTAACCGACTTCGACCCGGATGGAGCCAATATTTGGATGCCAACCATTCAGGAAATCCACGATCCTTTTTTGAAAAAACAACGCCGCAGGAAAGACTGACAGTGTCAGTCACGATTTTTAGATTTGTGAATTTCCTCAGTTCCGATATCAGATAATTTTTATTTTTCATTTGCTCAGACACAAGTTTTCGATACCCCACCTTTCCGAGTGATTGGATCATCGTCCAGGCAACAACCGCCGGAATACCTGTCCGCGACCCAAGGAGTGTCGAATCCTCCTCATCAAGATAATCAATGGGCCGACTTATCAAGTCTCCTAATTTTTTTCGATACAGCACGATTCCAGAAGAGTAAGGAACCATGCCGAATTTGTGAAAGTCGGCAACAATCGTGGAAACCGCCGGATTCCTGAAGGGCTTGAAGTCGTAAATAAAAGGGTCGATTAGCCCATTCAGTGCAGCATCAATCCATAAGAAGAATTTCGTATTTTTATAGCTGACTTCTATTTGGGAAACTGTTTTTGCGATAAGCTCTAGATCATCCGACGTTCCCGTCGAGGTATAACCGATCGTTAACGGAATGAGGAAACCTCTGTACCCCTTCGTGATTAGGAACTCTATTTTTTTTCTCAATCCGTCGGAACTCATTCCCCAAGTTTCCCGATCCAACGGTATCGAAAACTGATCTACGCCGGCGATCCGTGCCGATTTTTCCACAGAATAATGAGTCAGATCTGTTTTGACAAGACAGATATCGTCCCTATCGGAGTATTTCTCCAGATATGTCCGCCCCATCCAAAGTGAAAACATATTGCCCTCGGTCCCTCCGCCTGTCAGATAACCTTCAACATTTGCCCTACCCGCCCCGTACAGATGGATCATTTTCTTGATAACTTCATACTCAATCCGCTGGGTCTCAAGTGCCATCGGTTTGTCCGACCAATTTCCTAAATGATTTGGATTGAATTCAAGCATTTTCTTGTATGCGTCAACGGCGGTTTTGTGGGGCAACGTATACATGGCTCCAAGATTGTAGGGAATCGTCCTATCCTGAAGTTCGCTTTTCAATCCCCGGATTCTCGCGCCGATCCTTAACGCAGAAACGGGTTTTTCCGGAAAAGAGAAATAGGACGTGCCCGGATATAATAATTTTGGATATCGGTATAAAGAAATTAATTTCCTAAAAAATGTTTTTATGTAAAAACGCATATTATGTTTTCTGGATTATTCCCAATCCGGAATCGCTGGGAAAAGGAAAAACAATTTTATTCTTTTTTATTTCCGACCAGAATCTCCATACCCCAAAAAGCCCGCGGTCCAAATACCCTCTCGGCACTACGTCGTGAAGCGTCATAAAGCAGAACCTGTCAAGACGTGGCCAAAAAAGGGAATAGTCAAGCCTTATACCTTCATAGGAATGATCGCCGTCAATATACACATATTGATACCTTCTTTTTGGGTACTTTTTCGCAAACTCCGCCGTCGTCATGACATATGTTGTTATTCTGTCTGAAATCCCCAGTTTTGAGAAGTGTTGGGACGGGTTATTATTTTTCCAGAAACCGATCCCTCCCCAGTGTTTGGCAGGCTCGCTTTTATCATATCCGGCGTCGACAAAATCCACATGCCCTATCCCGTTGTCAAGACAGGCAAGCGCCGCTATTGCCGGTATGAAACCCATTCGGCTGCCGACAATGAGAATTCGTTTTGGCTTCCAATTGCGGATTATGGAGTAATGAATCAAACCGAAACCCAAAAAATACTGATTGTAGTTTATGTTTTGACCGTCATCGGCGCTGAACTTCTCTATCAGAAAACGGCTGATGTTTTTTTTGGCAAGTGACTGGTTATCTGCGCCGGAAAATATCTCCTTCCTTAAAAGCCAGGCATCGACCGCATCAATCGACCGCCTCAAAATCCAATATAGTTTTCTCAATCCGAGCCATTTGACCTTGTCCAAAATAATTTTATAGTTCATGTTTTCTGGCTAATTTTAGCAAAAAAAATATTCACGATGAATTTCTTCAGACTTTTTTTCATTCTCCCGGCTACGGTCAAACCGTCTTCATACCGGGTGTGGTCCCGTACTTCCGCATTTTTAAACGCGTCTTTTCTTGTTCCGCATGGTGGACAATCTCCGCATTGGTATTTTTTTCCCTGAAAACAAGTCCATGTTTTATCTAATTCGAGATTTTGCGCTTTCCCGATCCTGACCAGGATTTCCTTATCGAAATAAAATCCCAGCTGTTTTTCCATGGGTAGTGAAGTAAACTGCCAAGAAAAATCGTTATCGGTCAGGCAAAGATTGAACATTACCGACCTTAAGGCAGTCAACGATTCATAACCGTACCATTTGGAATTCGACGGCAACCATGCCCCGACTATTGTGCGAATTTTTGCCCCTTCGGTTTCTTCAAGATACTTTGCGTAATGAACAGCCTGTAGTGCGTATATTGATGGTTGTAAGGGAATTCCTTTACGCACCTCGTCTTTTATTATGTCATTTTCGTGTGCTGACAGCACTTCCTTGAGTTCAGGAGTCGGGATATTAACACTGATTTCAAAAGGATCTCTGAAAAGTCCGGGATATTTTTTCTTGAAATAACTGGAAAAATAACTGATCGACCTTCTGATTCCGCGGTTATGGGGAAGGTTTCGATTTATAAAAACAGGATAAACTCTGACTTTGTGGTATTTCAGGAGAATAGATATCACAACCGTGGTATCGAGCCCGCCCGACATGAAGGCGATGACGGACGCTCCGGGGGGCGGCATCTTGAAGACATACCCCCGTTTCCTCACCAAAAAATGTTCTATATCCTTAATGGCCGCTATGTCATTCACGGGGTTTGACTTTATTTCTTTCCAAATTTTCTTTTCATCAATCGAATATTTTTTCATCGGATTCATATTATTTTACGAAATAATTTTTCGTATTCTTCGCTCGCCTCATTCCAGGTCCGCCTGAAACGAAGACAGTTGATGATTATCTTATCCCAGGCTTTCCTGTCGTTTTTGCAGATATCCAGCACGGAAATCATTTTACGATAAAGATCGCTCGCTTTTTTTTCCTTAAAAGAAAACCCGTTACCTTGATTGCTTCTTGCCGAAAAATCCCTGATTATGTCGTTTAAGCCCCCTGTTCTCCGGACAATCGGCACTGCCCCGTACCTCAATGACTCCAGGACAACAATACCGCCGGGCTCGAAATTGCTCGGAACTAACGTGATATCGCTCCCGGCAAAAATTTGTCGGGGAAGATTTATATCATGAACTATTTTGACCCCCACCCGTCCGGGATAATCCTTCTTCAATTCCCACATAAGTTCGCAATAGTGATCCTCTCCGTCGCCAAGCGCAATGAACTGGACGTCGTCGGACTTAACCATAAGCTTCCTTAAAGCGCCAATCATTGTTTCCAGGCCTTTCTGGGATGTCATTCGGCCGACATAATTTATGAGTGGTCCTCCGCCCATTCTCTTGAGTGAAAAAAGTTTCCTCAGATAGTCCTTATTTTTACGCTTTTTTTCACGGAAATTTTTTTCGCTGAAATTGTACTTGACCAGCGGATCTTGCATAGGATCGAATTCTTCGTAATCAAGACCGTTGAGAATTCCTGAAAGTTTGCTTCTTATTTTGTTGGTTACCTTTCCCAGATTATATGAATATTCATCAGATAGTATTTCCCGCGAGTGAGTCGGGCTGACGGTATTGACCCAATCTGAAAATATCATTCCTCGAACAAGTGCATTCTGTCCGGAAAGCAGCGGCGAATTAATGGAAGCCAGAGGGGTTTTCCCAGTGTCCGATTCCTTATCCCCGAAATATTGGAACTTCGTCTCATTCTGATACTTGAAATTATGGACTGTAAATAATACCGGAATTTTACTAAGCTTTTTGAAGTGCAAATCGTTTTTGATAAGGTCTACAAAATAACCCGTATGCCAGTCATGGCATTGGATCAGATCGGGCATCCATGAATCCCTATTATTTTTCATTTGCATAAGCCAGTCGAGACACGCTTTCGAAAAATAATAATACCGTTTGTAGTCATCTCCGTAACCATAGATCCTTGACCTTAACCCGAAATAGTCGGGGTGATTAATGAAATAGATTTCAGGATCACCGTCAACCTTTTTGTATTTGCCAAGCTTTTCTATCACACAACCATGTCCTGGGGTCAAAATTTTAACATTATGCCCTCGGGCAACTAACGCCTTTGCCAAAAATCGTGTTCCCCGGGATAGGCCTCCCACCTGGCTAAACGGAGCAACCTCGGCGACGATTATTAATATATTCATTTCAATTTCAATTCATTAATACCCTGTTGTGCACAGGACAGCGATTGCATAGCAAATTCCCAGCATGGGATGCGGGTCCTTTTATGGAATTTCCAAAAAATACATCCCGAGTCCTGGGCCATCAGAAGTTTTTGATGCGCCATTTTCAGATATTTTTGCGAATTCGTATTTTGTCCAAAAGTTCTCAATAGCGATTTTAGCTGGGAAATTTTCCGTTCAACCCGTTCCAGATAAGCAACGTAGGCCCGATCATCGGCCGTTGAGAGCCATGCCGAAAGATCGTATTGAAAAGTGCTCGTGGGAAAATATTTTGATCTTAGTTTTTCCCGGGGAACCTTCATATCATCGGGCTTGGTTAAGGTGACTCTATCCCCTCTTGTCAATTCCGACAAAAAAAGTTTGTAGTTCCTTGAAGTCAAACTATTTATCCGTTCGCCATCTTCGGCAATCACAATCAGACCGTCGGGATTCTGCCTGTCCGATATTTTATTTACATAATTTCCTATCCGACGCTGGTCAAAAATAACACCATTATCGAAACCTGTCAGCTCCCAGGAAAGCTCATGATCCCTTACAAAAACCGCTATTTCCTTTCCCTGCATTTCTGTCGAGTATATTTTGTGGATTTCTTCACTTAGAGAAATTGACTCGATCTCGGGCGTCAGAATGGATTGTCCTTTCTTTTTTGATTCGCTCCATTGGGGCAAAGCGTTGCTTTGGATAAGGCTTGTGCTGTCGACAATTACCCAAGAAAACCCCAAATCATGAAGTAAAGGAGTCATCCATGGAGTCCACCCAAGATCGGTCGGCCAAAAACCTTGGAAGTGTTTCTGCCCGAAAGTTTCCGACTTAATCTCCATATCTTTTATTATTTGCATTTCCGCATACTCCGGCGAAAGCAATGGAATAAGAGGGTGATAATAACCCGTCCCCGTCAAGGATAGAAGCTTTTTATTCTTAAGCCTTAATATAGTCTTCAACAGGTCCGGCTGAAGTTTTACAATCCTTTCAATCAGGGCACCGGTCATATTAAGCGTAAGCGGAGCCGACAAATCTTCATGAATCTGGAGTATCGGCCGATACGATTCATTTGTCTGTCGTATCACCTCCGAGTCGGGAATAAAGGTCGGCTGATGGATATGCCAAATAAAACTGATTGCCGGTTTTTTAGCGGAAGATTTATTTATCATTGATTATTGATTCATATAATAACTCAAGCGAGACAACAACACTGTCCCAATCGTATTTCTTTGCTTTGGCAATTCCCGCCAGGGACATTTTCCGAAGCATCCTCCGGTCGCCGATACATTTGAGAATTGATTCCGCCATCGAATGAGTGTCGCCCGGCGCAACAACAATTCCGCCCTTGCCAGCACCCATAATCTCACCTACTCCTCCTGTATCGAAGCCGACGCACGGCGTCCCCGTAGCCATCGCTTCGAGAATAACCAGTCCGAAGGGCTCATAGATGGAAGTCGAAATGAACATTGTGGATTCCCTGTAAGC
>CAZVQH010000009.1:0-6239 GCA_964629205.1 uncultured Gammaproteobacteria bacterium | reverse complement strand
TCCATAAATCCGGAAAATTTTATATTTTTTTCCAAATTAAGTTTTTTCGATTCCGCAATCAGTTGTTGCTTTTGAGGACCGTCGCCGACGACAGTACAAATCAATGAAGGAGTGGATTTGATAAGCTCCCCGACAACATCAAGAAGATACATTATCCCCTTCTGTTCGGTGAGACGCGATACCGATAACAGACTAGGGCCTTTATTCTCGCTTCTTTTATAGGGTTTATTAAAAAAACCGAAATCAACCCCGTTTGGGATAATCGAAATCCGTTTTTTTTCGGCATTGTATTCCCCGATCAGGGTATCCTCCACAAACCGGCTTGGAGCAACTATCTTATCCGCAACCCTTACCCCCAAACTTTCCAATTTTACTTTCAAATTGATAGGTATCGGATGGCCGGCATAGGTAAAACCGGAGCGGACCGGCAAGTGAGAACTCATTACAAGGGGAACCGAAGTGACGGTACTTATCGCCGCACCCCAAAGTGCACCATACCAATCATGAAAATGTATGATGTCAAAATGACTGTCGACAAGGTCGTTGATTCTGAATTTCTTAATGATGTCGCGAGAACCCACAAAGCCATTAGGCAAACTGTTGAAATCCTTTTCCCTAAAATTTTTTTTGAACACCCTTATTCCGTTTTTTTTGACAGCCTTTACCTTATTGTAGTTTTTTGAATCCCCGCTTATGACGCAGACATCGACTTGGTGATTCCTTTTTGCCAGTCTGGACGTAACTTCTTCAACGTATGTGCCCAGGCCGCCAAGAACAAATGGAGGGTATTCGCCCGTGATATGCAATATTTTCATAGATTACCGCTTCCCGAATATTCTTCATCCGAATGCGGAGATGAGAGGATTCGAACCTCTGATAGCCTTGCGACTATACTAGTTTTCGAGACTAGCCCGTTCGGCCACTCCGGCACATCTCCAAATGATAGCTCTATTTTACCAAAGGTTCACCCCAATAATGATGCTAAGCGCGAAGACGATGATCCCGCCTAATATATCCAAAATGTAGTGCTGCTTGACCAAGACTGTCGAGGCAGTTATCAAAGCGGCAACTATCCAAAAAATGTAGGCGGCGCCAGGATTCCAGATTGATAAAAAATATGAACATATCAGCGTTGAGAATACATGCGCGCTCGGAAAGCCGTTGGTATCGTCATCATGCTTGTAGATGAACCTTATAATGTCTTTAAGGATGCTTTTACCTTTTATTAATGGGCGGGCGACCCCGTTTGGAACAAGATACCAGAAAATTCCGGCAATGACGTAGGAGACTATATAACTGACAAGGAAGTCATTGATAAGTTCAGTGCTCCATAGCTTGGAGACCGAATAAATTATCAGAAAAAAATAAGCCAGGTACGGAATAATGAAGACCGGAACCAGCGGAATTGAATCATCGGCCTTCAGTTTCCAGTAATATTTAGATTTCCGCCTGTTTAACGGAAGGTAAACGCTTTTTATTGCCAAAAATGCAAGTAAAAGATATAGTTTGTCCATTTATGTAAATTATAGCGAGGTTTTTGCGGTGGGCATAAGCGATTGTGATTAGAGGCCGATTGAAGTAAAATTGAGTGTTATAAACGCTCAGGCGCGTTGGTGAAGAGGAAACACAGGTGTCTGCAAAACACCTACTGCGCCGGTTCGATTCCGGCACGCGCCTCAGAATTATTTTGGTTTTTGGTACACTGGATTAGTAAACGAAGGATGTAAAAGACACCCAAACACCAATTGCGCTGTTTGCGGTAAATCTGTTTATAAGCGGCTGTGAATTGGACCGGAAGAATATTTTTATCAAAAAAGGTTGTTAAGGAGGGTGGGCAGGACGGTAATGCGCGAGTCTTGAAAACTCGTGAGCGCAAGCTCTAACAGGTTCGACCCCTGTACCCTCCGCCATGAAAATCCAGCCCGTAGTCATTGCCCTTATAAAAAAAGACGGCAAATATCTGCTTACTCGCCGGGTCCAATTTGACCCCGAGGATGAACAATACAAGCCTTACGTTTGGCATGTTCCGGGCGGCGGGATTGAATTTGGGGAAAGCCCCGAAACAGCCATAAAAAGAGAGATCCGGGAAGAACTCGGAGTGGATGTTGAAATCGTGACCTTGATCCCGAAAGCCTTTTCTGATGTTCGGGGTAAATGGCAGGGAATATTCCTTACCTATCTTTGCACCATGAGTGATGAAAATTCCAAAATAACCCTCAATGGAGAATCGGATCAGTTCGGCTGGTTTGCAAAAAGTGATCTTTCCGGATTAAAAATTCTTCCTCATGTCGATCATATTATCGAAGAGGCAGATAAAATAAGCTAAAATGATCCTATTATTATTGCTGTCTCTGGCAGGACTTGCGGACTCGGCTTATCTTACCTGGGAGCATTTTAGAAAGGTTATTCCTCCTTGCTCGGTCAACCCGCTTATCCCCGCCTTTCTTGTCGATTGCGGAAAAGTATTGACTAGTCCTTACTCCTCCATGTTCGGAATTCCCCTGGCCGTCCTCGGACTTGTCCATTACGGAATACTCGCAGGGTTGATTGTTGGCGCAATTTTCTCAAAAAATAAATTAATCAGGTACCTGATTGTCCTTCAGACGATCGCCGGCGCGATGGCATCCGCATATTTTATGTATATTCAGATCGGAGTAATAGGGAGTATATGTTTATATTGCACGCTTTCGGCTATCGTAAGCTTTACCTTGGCAGGCTTGGTTTACAGCCGGCTAAAAAAAGAAAGGTTTGAAATCCATACTTCAGTTTATGCAATCATTTATCAGAAAATCATCAAACCGCTCTTCTTTCTTCTTGACCCCGAGATTATTCATGGAATTATGGTTGCATCGGGTAAATTGATTTCGGGAACGCCGTTGATGAAACTGGTCGGAAGCAAATTAGAATACAAAGATCCCGCTCTTTCCCAAAAGATTTCCGGAATTAGATTTGAAAACCCTATTGGTCTGGCCGCGGGCTTCGATTACAATGCAGACCTTACCCAGACGCTTCATCATCTTGATTTTGGATTTCAAACTGTCGGAACAATAACAAACGGTGCATACGAAGGCAATTCCCGACCGCGCCTGGGACGGCTTATCCGATCCCAATCCCTTATGGTCAATAAGGGTTTTAAAAACAAGGGGGCATTTCCGATTGCTTACAGTCTCAAATCACTTAAATTCAAGATTCCGGTCGGCGTCAGCATAGGAATGACCCACTCATCTAAAATTACGTCTATTGATGAGGCGATCCGGGATATATTGTCGGCTTTCAAAAAATTCGAAAATGTCGGGGTGCAAAACAGCCACTATGAACTCAATATTTCCTGCCCCAATCTCGTTCATGCTAAAAATGTGAGCTTCTATCCGCCCCGAAATCTTGAAGCCCTTCTTAAGGCGGTTGACAGGCTTAGGCTCAAAAAGCCCGTTTTCATAAAGATGCCCATCGAGAAAACCAACCGTGAAGTGGGCGCAATGCTGGCGACAATCATATCTCATAAGTCCATAAAAGGCGTCATTTTCGGCAACCTGCAAAAAGACCGCAAGAATCCAAGGCTTATCCCCTCAGAGGTTAAAAAATTCAAAGTCGGGTATTTTTCAGGCAAACCCTGTGAGGAAAGGTCCAATGAATTGATAAAATTCGCATTCAAAAAATACGGAGACAGGCTTATCATCATCGGGTGCGGCGGCGTATTCAATGGAAGTGATGCTTATAAAAAAATCAAGCTCGGCGCCTCCCTTATTCAACTTATAACAGGCATGATCTTCCAGGGACCCCAGGTGATTTCTCAGATAAATCTAGAACTGATTGAGCTTCTCAAAAATGACGGTTTTAAAAACATTAAGGAAGCCGTTGGCTATGAAAACAGTTAACCAAATATCGGCCGATGGGATCGTTTATAAAAAAGAGGCTGGACATACCCTTTGGCTCATTACCCAACACTCCCAGCACAAGGGTTGGGTTTTTCCTAAAGGCATCGTCGGCGACACCAATACAGGCGAATCGATGGAACAGGCCGCCATTCGGGAAGTTGAGGAAGAGGGAGGAATAAAGGCAGCCATAGTCAACAAGACTCCGATTGAAACCCATTACGAATACATGTGGGAAGGCAACTTGATAAAAAAAACGGTCTTTTATTTTCTTATGGAGTACCTTTCTGGCGAGCCTGAGAATCACGATTGGGAAATGATGGACGCCAAATTTGCGTCGGTTTCCGAAGTCAAAAGCACACTCACCTACGACTCGGACCGGGAAGCTTTCGAAAAACTCTTACAATCGCTATAATGGTTTTATGGAGGCGATTGACGAAAAGAAAAAGAATAATCAGCTGGAATTATTCAGATACAACGCTATTCTTTCCGCTTTGTTCTTTATCGCTTCGACTTTTTACCTCGGAGGGCAGATACCAGACTACAGTTTCAATAAATATACGATCTCGGAGATGAGTCATTTTTTGAATCCTAATCAGCTGACTTTTTTTAATCTTATTTTCATCATAAAAAGTCTGCTTGACCTGAGTTTTACCTACTATGTTTTCAAGAAGTTTGAGTTGAAGCTTAATGCCCTGACATCAATCGTCTGGCTTATTGCTGTACTGTCCTTCGGATTAATCGGCTTCTTTCCCGTCCACAAATTCTTCATTATCCACTGGATTCTGGCGATATCATTGTTTGTCTTTTGGACGATTTCCGAGCACGTTTTTGCCAGAATTACAAAAAGCGATTCCTTCATTTACTTCACGAACAATATTGTCCTTATACAGGTCGCAGAAGTTATTTTCTTTCTGGCAATCCGTCAAAAAACAGCCGTTTTTGAGATTATATACTTCTTCCTTGCCCTTCTCTGGCAGATTGTATTTATAAGCAGGTACCTGAAGTAAAAATTATGAGCGGTGGACCGGATTTGAACCGGCGACCTTCTCCTTGGCAAGGAGACATTCTACCGCTGAACTACCACCGCAGTTCTAGCCCTTATATTCTACCAGAGCCCGATCGATTATCTCAATGGCTTTTGTGAGGTCATTAGTATTGAGCACATAGGCTATTCTGACTTCATCTTTACCAAGTCCGGGAGTGGCGTAAAAGCCAGCGGCTGGCGCAATCATTACCGTCTGATTTTTGTAGGAAAAGTCGGTCAAAAGCCACTGGCAAAAATGCTCGGTATTTTTTACGGGCAACTTTACTATCGTATAAAACGCCCCCTCGGGTTTTTCCAAAAACACACCCGGAATTTTTCGCAAACCCGAATAAAGTACATCCCGTCTTTTCTGGTATTCCTTATGTACCTCACGAAAATAGGAATCATTGACTTCAATCAATTTTGAAGCAATTACCTGATCAAGGAGACCTGAAGAAAGTCTTCCCTGGGCAATTCTCAATACCCCATCCATTATTTCGCGGTTTAGGGAAACCAGCATTCCCAATCTTGCGCCGCAAAGACTATACCGTTTGGATAGACTATCAAGAAGAATGATATTCAGGGGAAATTTTTCCATGTATCTGAGGATTGAAATATGCTCCTTGCCGTCATATACAAATTCTCGATAAACTTCGTCGCTTATAAAAAACAAGTCGTGTTTCTTGACAAGATTCATGAGCATGTCCATCTCGCTTTTTGTATAAACCGTTCCCGTCGGGTTTGCGGGATTGCATATTAAGATCGCTTTCGTCTTCCGGGTTATCTTGGCTTCAATCGCTTTTAGTGAGGGAAGATGAAAACCGGCAGTTCCGTCTGTCTTGACTGGCACGAGTTTGATATCGTTTACCGCGGCGTATGAATTGTAGTTAGTATAGAAAGGTTCAAATACAATCACTTCGTCCCCGGGCTCGCATACCGCGAAAAACGCCATAGATATCGCTTCCGATCCACCTGTTGTTACTTGGATATCCCGGGTCTTTATGAAGGAGAAACCTATATTGCGGTAGTATTTCTCCAACGCCTCAAGAAATTCCGGCTCCCCCTGTGACTGGCTGTATCCTATCGGGTTTTTTGACCATCCCTTGATAGCCCTCATCATAACATCCGGGGTTTTTATGTCAGGATCACCTATATTGAGATGAAGAACGTTTATTCCCCTCTCCTTTGCCCGCGTGGCAAAGGGCACTAACTTTCTTATTGGAGATGATGGAACTTCCTGCAAGCGTTTTGAGGAAAAAGTTTTTTTCATACGGAAAGTGCCGAGGGTCAGAGTCGAACTGACATCTGGGGTTTTTCAGACCTCCGCCGTGACCACCTTG
>CAZVQH010000008.1:0-12868 GCA_964629205.1 uncultured Gammaproteobacteria bacterium | reverse complement strand
CTTGCACTCGGGAACGTGCCAGCCGGAACGAGTTGTTGTCGACCTTGACGATGATGACGAGTTGGTAATCTCCGACATAAGGAAGGGGGGAGGGGTCCATTTTTTTGAAGGCCATCTTATACTTCAGATGAAAAGCGAATCGGCAAAATTTTCGATAGGCGACAAGGTCACGCCACTAACCCTTGATGATTTGGACCTGATGAAAAAAACCTCCGGAATTTCGATCAACAAAAGCGTCGATGATCCCTATTTTTTTGTTCCCGAAAGGGCCTCCAGCCGTGATGCCAGAACCGTGGTCGGCAAGGATCTCCAGGGCAATATTCACTTCATAGTTTTTGACGGATCAAAATATATTCCTAAATTCAATGGGATCTCGGCTACGGATATCAGGGACATTTTCTCCAAGGATAAATACGAATGGGCTTACTTTTTGGACGGCGGCAGTTCATCCAGAATAATAACAAGGGAAGAGAATGGAGCTAATTTCTATGCAAACCGCTTTGCTTTCAAAAAAATCAGCAATGAAGTATTCAAGTGGGATTGGAAAAGGCACCGTAAACTCGCTTCCTCAATTGCTCTTAAAGTTGGTTAATCGGTACTATCTAGTAGTTTGGTCCAGACCCTTTCTTCCGTAAAGTATGTTGCTAACCGATTCTCATAACACAGGATGCTGATCCAAGCCATGTATGAGGATTACCATCCCAACACCATCCCAGATTTGGCTCCTTCTTGCTATTGATCCAAATAGCAGGAACCCTCTGATCAGTCCCTGTTCGGGAAGCCAGCAATGAATAACAATTATTCTTCATGAGAAATTGAGGATATTGGGTGACAATGGCAATTCCTTCATCTATGGTCAGCGGTGAGCGCTGCTCTCTCGCAATAAGTTTCATCGCCTCATTTGGCGGCAAGTTGATATTCTCCTTACCTCGATCGATATCCACTAAAAGATATATATTTTTATCGGGGATAGAAACACCAGCAATAGTTTTAAAATTTATTGATGTATGGGGCCGTAAAATGGTGACACCATTTCTACTTTCTCGTTCAACGAGCATCATCATTTTTTCTGAAGGTATGAGTTCATTCGATACAACGATGACAAACGGAAGTTTGCCCATGTCCAAATCCTTTTCATGAACACTGATATCGGAAAGCTTTAACCTTAAGGGCTCAATATATTTTAAAAAAGCATCATGTGAAAGATTGGCGGTATCGGGATATTTCTTTTGGAGTAAGTTATTTATTTGACGGTCAAATTCGTTTGTAAGTTCCGAAGGAGATAGGTACATATTATTTCGCCAACAGTCTATCAAAATTTAGACACATTGTCACATCAAGAATAAGGCGGTCATAATCAAAAACAAGATTGTAACTATGACAATAGTATTCATGCATACTTTTTAGTATTTGGTGCATCCGCAGATTAATACTGGGGAATAGCGAGATATTTATACAGTTGTAGTATGTGTGTTGGGGAGCTAGGACTCGAACCTAGAGTCGCGCCGCTCCAAAGGCGGGCGTGTTACCATTACACCACTCCCCATGGCTAAAATCAGTTATATTTTACCAGAAAACAGAGCCCTTTAGTTTGCTATAATCTTCTCATGAACGATACGGTCAAATGTCCCCACTGCGGCAAATCATTCCCGATGGACCAGGCTATAAGCCACGAAATCAGGGAAAAACTCCTGACCGAACAAAAACAGCAGCTCGAGAAGGAAAAGAAAAAACTGAACGATGAGGCGAGGGTATGGCGCGAAACCCAGATGGAAAAACTAAAGGAAAAGGCAAAGGAAGAAATGATTATCCAGCTTAAGGACAAAACCAACGAGCTTGAGGAATTGCGCAAACAAAATCGCGGACTTCAGGAACAGTTGCTTGAGATCAACAAGACAATAAGGCAGATCAAGAATGACAACGAGTCCAAACGGCTTGAGATGGAGAAGAAGCTCATTGAGGCGGAGGACAAGATAAGGAACGAAGAAAAGAAGAAGGCGGACGATGAATACAAGCTTAAGATACTCGAAATGAACAAAAAACTTGACGATGCCACAAAGATGGCTGATGAATACAAGAAAAAACTCGAGCAGGGTTCACAACAATTGCAGGGGGAAGTGCTTGAGCTTGAGCTCGAAAATACCCTTAAGCGCGAGTTTCCCTATGATGAGATTGTGGAGGTTCCCAAAGGAGTAAGGGGAGCCGACATCCAGCAGATAGTCAAAAACAATTACGGAAAAACGGTCGGAATAATCGTCTGGGAGCTCAAACGCACCAAAAGCTGGAGCGAAGGATGGATCCCGAAACTCAAAGAAGACCAGAGGACCCTGAAGGCGGATATTGCCGTCATTGTCAGCCAGGTCCTGCCGCAGGGCGTTTCCAACTTCGCAACCCGGAGTGAGATCTGGATGAGTGACTATCCCTCGATGATGGGATTGGCACTTCTTTTGCGCGACAGTCTCCTTAAGGTTGCCGCCGTCAAGCAGTCGGTTGTCGGAAAACAGGACAAGAAGGAGATATTGTGGAATTACCTGACCGGCATAGAGTTCAAACAGAGACTTGATGCCGTCAACGAGGCAATTATCCAAAGGGAGCAGATACTTGCCAAGGAACAAAAATGGTTTATGAATAAATGGGCAGCCGAAAAAAAATCCCTGGAACTTCTGCGGGATAATCTTATTGGTATGCATGGCGATCTGCAGGGGATTATGGGCAAATCGCTTCCCGAGATGGAGGAGTTAGTCAAACTGGAATCTGGTGAGTAAATAATCTCAAATGAAAAAGAAAATAAATACGGAAAAGGCTGAAAAGTTTTTTTATGCGACTTCAAAATGGATAATCTTCGTTCCGATTGTCATTCTGGTAATTTCGCTTATGCTCAAACTTGGCCAGACCGCAAAAACGGTTGGCACCTATGTTGGACACAATCTTCCGACAATGACTCCACCACCCGTAAAGAAGTCGAACTTCGATCTCAAGGGGCCGTATAAGTGTATATATACCAATAATGAGGTAAAAATGGAGGCTTACATAAAAAACAACAAAGTATTGGCGGTAATAACCAATAAGATCGGGAAACAGAATATATTTTTCGATGGCGACTGCCTATTTGTAGACAATATAAAAAAAATGTGTTCCTTAAGGCCATACACGTCATTCCTGACAGGCGTATTGGCAAATAATGCTTCCACAATCGACAATATTTCGAGCCAATACCTGAAGGAAAAGGTTGATGTGGGGACATTGATTGAGTCGTGCAAACGGGAAGATTTCGAAGAGTCCGTATTCAAATAAAAAAATGCCCCGGCTACGACCTACTTTTCCCCCCGCCGAAGCGGGAAGTATCATCGGCGCTGACTCGTTTCACTTCCTTGTTCGGGATGGGAAAGGGTGGGACCAAGTCGCTTTGATAACCAGGGCGACAAATAGTATATAATATTTAAGGATGGAAAACAACAATAAATCTTCGAATAATGTCCTTTTTTCCTACATGAGCCATCCCGATGTCAAATTTGAAACGTATGAGCCGGGAGAAAAAGTAATGCTGCTTCTGAGATCCCATCCGTTCACTCAGCTGTATTGGGTAATCAATTCATTTTTGCTCTTCATTTTCCTCATGATTATGAACCCATTCATATTCAGTTTCCTGCAGCCTGGCCAAATTTTCATAGTCAACGTATTCAGTCTGGTTTTCATTCTTGCCTATATCTGGTCGTCATTTTTAAATTGGTACTTCAATGTCGGAATCATAACCAATAAACGGATCATCGATATAGATTTTTCAAACGTTCTTTATAAAGAGGTGACGGTTGCCAGGTTGGACAAGATTGAGGATATAACGATCAAAAGCGGCGGCTATTTTGAGGCGATACTGGACTACGGAATTGTTTTTATACAAACAGCCGGGATGGAAGCCAATGTGGAGTTCCACAACATTCCCCATCCATCCGAGACGGTCAAAGTGATTAACAGTTTACTTGGCAAAAAACATGGATCTTAGTCCGTTCGTAAATTTTTTCAGCGAAGGTACTTTTGTGGACGTGATCTTCAAATTCGCGACAAGCCTGATCGCGCTTCTTTATCTGCTTTATTCAATCGTGATTGCCAAACAGGTCAAGATAATGGATAAGTCTCTAGAGGCAAAATTCAACCAATTCATTTTTTTCATCTGTTCGATCCAGACGACAATCGCTTTAATACTCTTGATATTCGCAATTTTCTTATAATAGGATATGGCCCAATTCCAAACAGCTTTTTATTTGGGTGAGGAGAAAGAGACCGGTTACAGCGGAGTCATTGTCGAGAATGGTCTTTTTCTCGCCCTTGAAGTTTCCGAAGGTTTAACTCCGGATGCTGGTCGGGAATTACTGAAAACGGTCAAATTAAGATTCCAGGAATCTCCACCCAACTCATTGAGCGACATAGATAATCTGCTCAGCAACCTGATCAGGGAAAACAATGTTGCCCTCGGCCTATCCGTTTCCCTCGGATTCCTCAGGGGGGGAGTCCTGTACCTAAAGACAGTCGGACATGGGGAGGTGATCATCCGGCGGAGGAGTAAGGTTGCGGTTCTGATATCGGGCGATACCTCAGCGTCCGGATACTTTGAAAATGACGACATTTTCGTTTTTACGACGGGAACATTCATTGACCTGGCAGGAGGACGGGAGAAGTTCGCGGAAATGTTCGACCATCGCGATCCCCACCAGATCGTCGAGGAAATTACCCCGCAGCTCCAGTTAAAAAAAGACCATGGTGCGGTTGCCGCATTTTTGCAGTTTAAGGATGAGAACGATATCATAGCCGAAAATGCATATATCAAACCGCGCGGTTTTTTTATGAAAATTAGGGATGATATCAAAGGCTATTATGTAAAGCACGGACAAAGAAAAACAATGACTTTCGCTGCAGTTCTGCTTATCTCACTCATTTTCATATGGAGCGTTGTTCTGGGCTATTCAAGAAGAACTTCCGCCGAGGCGACTGAAAAAATCCGCCTTACGAGGGAGTTGGTGGAACAGAAGATAACGGAGGCTGAGGAAGTATCCTTTCTCAACACCGCCCGGGCGAGTGCCATCATCGCCGAAACCAAAAATACTCTGGCAGACCTAAAGAAGAAATATCCCGACAGGGACGATATCAAGGAAATCGAGATGCTTGTTGTAAGCGCGGAGAACAAGGTTTTCAAAAAAGAGGAAGCCCAGTCGGAGGAATTTTTTGATCTGGCCGTCGATAATCAAAAGGCCAAAGGCGACAGGCTATCGCTTGACGGTGACAACCTACTCATATTGGATAAGGCCGCCGGTACAATCTACACACTTTCTCTAGACAAGAAATCCCTTTCTGCAAGCACAGTCCCAGACACAAAAAAAGCAACCCTGGTCGCCAACTATGAAGACAAAAAATATTTTTTTGTACCGGGATCGGGAGTTTTCAGTATCAATGATAACGACAAGGCAGCGAGGGTGATTCCGAATGATCCGGATTGGGGGATAATTGCTGACTTCACCGTATACAACGGCAATCTCTATCTACTTGACACCGGCAAAAGCGAAATCTACAAATACCTGACCGCGGAGTCGGGTTTCGGAGCAAAGACTTCCTATTTTGCAGAAGGTCAGGCAACCAACTTATCCATTTACAAATCCTTGAGTATAGACTCATCAGTCTATCTGGGAGGGGGAGAAAGTGTAATCAAATTCACGGCCGGATCAAGGGACGGATTTGCCATGAATCTTCCGGCAACACAAGTAAATATGACAAAAGTATTCACATCTCGTGATCTGGACAGAGTATATGGATGGGATAAAGGACAGGGAATGGTTTATGTCATGGGCAAGGACGGCGAATTCGAAAAACAAGTCAAATCAGAAATATTGTCCAAGGGTCAGGACATCGTGGTTTACAGCGGCGAAATTTTCGTTTTGGCTGGATCCAAAATATATAAAATCCAGTAATAGTTGACAAATTTCTTACAAACGTATTTAATTAAACTTAAGGGCGAATTGTTAAAATTTATTAAAAAAAATTGAAAGGGGGTGAAAATATGAAAAACGATAAATTTTGCGTAAGTAAAACATTGGCATATCTAGTCGCTTTGGTTGCTGTCGTAGTCGGCGGCTTCTACGTGATGAACTATGTCAATTCACAGAACTTAGCCATGAATTCACAGGCGGCACCCGCCAAGTGTACTTGGGCAACCGTAAAGAGTTATCCAGCAGGATGTGGAGTAACTAGCGGTGGCAACAAGGGACTTTCAACAGCCATGGGTACTAAGTTTACGGAAGATGCATCAAGAAACTATAAGTCAGGTGGTACCTTGGTATCAAGATGCTGTGTAGGAGTTAAAGCCGATGTCACCCCCGCTGTTGCCGGAGCAAAGACTTGTAAACAGTTGGGAGGCTCGGGTTGGTATAGCGATACGAGTGCAGCGAATCTGCAAGCAAGACTCAATACAGGCTCACCGGCAAATAAAGCCGTTGTTACAGAGGTAACAGGTACTTTCTCAGACCCCCAGACGGGCAGAAAGTGTTACCGAATAACATACGATTATTCAGCCGGAGCAGGTGCCCAGACATGTAAGCAAAAAGGAGGCTCCGATTGGTATAGAGAGTCGACAAAGGCCGCTCTTGAGGCAAGACTGAATGCTGGTGTTCCGTCAACCGGAAACAAAGCTGTTGCAACAGCTATTACCGGATCTTTCTCGGATCAGATCCCCAACAGATACTGTTATGCGGTAAGATACACCGAAGTAGCCGATACTACGTGTCAAGGTCAGGGAGGTGTTTGGTTTAGTTATTCTTCCTGTTCTGCAGCCGAAACAGCCTGGGATCCCAACGGAACAACATCCGAGGTCATCTCAACGCCGTCATTCAGCTACACCGATACAAGATCAGGATCAGTGTGTTGTGTCAGAAACTAATAAGCAAACTTAACTTTTTTTAAGCGTTATAAAAATACCCCGAGACGTCGGGGTATTTTTTTGGGATAAGGTTATAATATAACTATGGAAAGCGCCAAAAAACTTGTTTTCATCAAATTCGGAGGAAGCATTATTACCGACAAGGGAAAAGAGGAGAGCGTCGACTTAGCAGTTATTAAATCGTTAGCACGGCAACTTAAGGAAGTAAGAAATAAGGATAGCAACTTATCCATACTGGCAGGAACCGGTGCCGGTTCATTCGGGCACATCCAGGTCAAAAAATACAAACTCGAAGGAGGGGTCAGTAGTGAAGAGCAGAAGTTGGGACTCGCATTGGTTGAGGATTCGGTATCAAGACTCAATCAAATGGTAGTTGCCGAATTGCTGAAAAGCAGGATGCCTGCAGTTTCGGTAAAGCCTTCATCGATCTTCACGACAGAGTCCGGGACGGTCAAGTATTTTTTTCTCGATGCATTATTCGGATTCTTGAGTCTTGGAATAATTCCGGTTCTGCACGGAGATATGGTCTACGACTCCCAAGTCGGGGGTGCCGTCTTGTCGACGGATCGCATATTCTATGAATTGGCAAATGTTTTCAGCAAGCAAAAAATCCTGATCGACAAAGTAATTTTTTGCGGAGCAACCCGTGGAGTCCTGGACCGCAAGGGAAAAACCATTGAGAGAATCACGGTCAAAAATCTGTCGGAGTACTCGGATGTCTTTTTTGAAAACAAATTCGTAGACGTTACCGGGGGAATGAAAAAGAAAGTTATGACAGCGCTTTGGATTTCAAAATTTGGGATTCCCTGCCGGATTATTGGCAAGGATTCCCTGAAGTCATGTTTGCTTGAGGATAAATTTGAGGGAACGATCATCGGATGAAAAATACCAACATGCCGACACATATAGCCATCATTCCCGACGGAAACAGGAGATGGGCAAAAGAAAGAGGGCTATCCACTCATGAAGGGCACCGCGCCGGTTTTGACGCCTTGATCAAGATCTCCAGGAAGTCAAGGAATATGGGAATAAGAGTAATGACTATCTGGGCTTTTTCTACCGAAAACTGGAAAAGGTCCGATGAGGAAGTATCCTACTTAATGGATCTCTATTCCATAATGATCGACAGATATCTTAAGGAAGCGATAAAGAATGAGATCAGAATAATCCATCTCGGACGCAAAGACAGAATTAGCAATAAACTGCGGAATAAAATATCAGCGGCAGAGGAGGACACGAAAAATTTCAATAAATATTATCTGGCGATAGCTCTTGACTATGGCGGGCGGGATGAGATTATTAGGGCGATAAGAAAGAATAAGATCAATAATGAAGAGGAATTAAATCGAGCCCTCGACACTTCATCCCTACCTAACTCCGACCCGGATCTGATTATCCGTACCGGTGGTGAAAAGCGACTTTCAGGATACTTGATCTGGCAGTCGCAGTACTCCGAGCTGGAATTTGTAGATAAATATCTTCCAGACTATACTCCGGAAGATTTTGCGAGGACAATAAATGAGTATGCAAAAAGGAACAGAAGATTCGGGAAGTGACTTATTTGATTGTCGGTATCTTCAGTTTAAACCCTGTTTCCGTATTTTCAACGATGCCCAGCAACTGTCCGGCCAGGACATTGAAAACAACCAGGACGACAAAAATCAGAACCATCCCGATCAGGGCATTGGTAATTTTGTGCTGAGCCTTGGTGACTTTTTCTTTTTCACCAGATGATCCGATCCAATCAAAGGCTCCCCAAAGAAGATAGAGGAGTAGGAACATGCCGGCAACAATAATAAACATATTGATTCCCCAGCCGATCAGGGTTCCTAGTCCGTCAATGGGATCTCCACTTCCACCGATATTCATTCCCGGGGGCGGGGAGACTTGGCCAAAAATATCCTGGACTCCTTGGGCTAGTAGTTTCATATGTTATTGTGGAATAAGCTGCGCGCCGATTATGGCTCCGATAACCCGGACGGCGATAAAACTGGCAACAACTATCAATAATCCAACCACCGCGTATGTCATTGTCGAGTAGGCTTTTTTGAGGGCTTCAGGGTTGTCCCCGTGTGTCAGGATATTGAAGGCGCCCATGAGTGTCATCGTCAAGAAGATAAGGCCGGCTCCCGCCATAATAAGGGGAAGGGCGACATTGAGAAGCATTCCGATATTGGAAAACTTGGCAGCCGGAAAAGTTGTGGGATTGATATCAATCGCGTAGACCATAACAAAAGTGTAACTGAAGTTTTTTTATTTTTCAACGTGCGTTATAATTTACTATTATGTTCAACCCTACTTTCAATATTACTAACAAGATTTTGATGAGCATCTCCAAAATCGAAGCCGCTGAGGAAGTAATAAAGCATTCACCCCTTTTACCTCTCTGGGAAAAACAGTTCAAGGAAGATGCCATTATCCGTTCCACTTATCACGGTACACATATTGAGGGAAATAAACTGGCAAAAGCGGACGCCAAGGACATCCTTGAAGGTCGGGATGTTATCGGCCGGCCCCGGGATATCCAGGAAATCATAAATTACCGCCGGGTCATCGAATTTATAGACGATGAGGCAAAACGGAAAATCGACAAGATAACGGAAATGCTCATCAAGAAAATACACAGGATTGTGACCGACAAAGTATTGGCGGTTGAAAACGTAGGGGAATTCAGGACAAAACAGGTAATCATAAGGAATTCGGCGACCGGGGAGATAACCTTCCGGCCCCCTCCACCCCTTGAGGTGCCTTTCTTGATGCGCGAATTTATTTACTGGATCAACCGTGACGACCACGATACGATTCATCCGGTAATAAAGGCCGGAATTGCCCACCATGAGTTAGTCCGCATTCATCCCTTCATCGACGGTAACGGCCGCGTTGCCCGGGTTCTTGCAACTTTGATTTTGTTGCTCGGCGGGTATGACATAAGGAGATTTTTTTCTCTTGAGGAATATTACGACAAGGATGCGGTTTCATACTATCAGAACCTGCAGAAGGCATCTTCCGGCGATTTAAGCACATGGCTTGAATATTTTACGACCGGCGCATCGATCGAATTCGAGAAGGTAAAGGAAAAAATCCTTAAACTTTCCAAAGACGTCAAAATGAAAGAACGTTTTGGGGGACAGCAAATCTATTTGACTGAGAGGCAAATGAAGCTTATAGAGTATCTGACCGATGTTGGCTTTATCCAGAACCAAATGTTCACAACTGTTTTTACCGACGTTTCGGAAGATACGGTTTTACGCGACCTCCAGGATCTGATAAAAAAAGGACTGATAAAAAAAGTGGGATCGACCAAAGGGGCCCGTTACGTGATGGTTTAATACTTAAGTACAGATTTTATGAAATTCAATGAACTTTCCGTTTATTTTGACCGCATAAGCCAAAACTCCTCAAGACTTGAAATTACCCGAATACTGGCTGAACTTTTCCAGAAACTTACTCCGGATGAAACCGAGAAAGTCGTCTATCTTCTTCAGGGAAGGGTAAGGCCCGCCTATGAGGGAATAGATTTTGGAATGGCCGAAAAAATGATTGTCCGCGCCGCCATTTCGGCTTTGAATATTGAAAAAAGTTTTTTTGAAAAAGAGTTTAAAAAAATCGGAGACTTGGGTGAGACGGTTGAACATTTCAAAAAACAATTCCACTCTTTTGAAGAGCGGGACATGGAGGTTGCAGAGGTATACGACATTTTCTATAAACTGGCGACCGCAAGCGGTCCGGGATCCCAGGATGCGAAAATAAGCTATCTCTCCCAACTTATCCGGGTACTTGATCCGTTAGCGTCCCGCTTTCTTTCCAGGCTTCCAACGGGAGTCATTAGGATGGGTTTTTCCGATATGACCGTGCTTGACTCCTTTTCATGGATGATAAGTGGGGATAAGAGTTTAAGGGGAGCACTTGAAAAG
Organism: uncultured Gammaproteobacteria bacterium; assembly: GCA_964629205.1. Taxonomy (GTDB): domain Bacteria; phylum Patescibacteriota; class Microgenomatia; order UBA1406; family GWC2-37-13; genus GWC2-37-13. The sequence continues at coordinate 2,032 of CAZVQH010000008.1, read as the reverse complement.
GCTTATCACGTGAGACCGGAACTGGGATTTATAGGGCGGATAGTCAAGGAACAGGGAGTCAGGGCCCTCGACAAGATCCAGCCCAAGGTATTTACTCCCATCATCATGATGCGGGCTGAGAGATTGTCGTCAGCCAAGGAAATAATAAAACAAATCGGGAAAAGTCTGGTTGAACCAAAGTTTGACGGCTTCAGGCTTCAGGTTCATTATGATAAATCAAAAAAGGAAGTCAGACTTTATTCAAGAAGTCTTGAAGACGTCACCTATATGTATCCCGATATCGTTGACGGGGTTAAGCGGCAGGTTATCGCCGATCAAATAATTTTTGAGGGCGAAGCGATCGGATATAATCCCAAAACCAACGCGTTTCTTCCTTTTCAGGAAACGGTGCAGCGGAAAAGAAAATACGATATCGAAAAAATGGCCGAGGAAATTCCCCTTAAATTCTTTTCGTTCGAACTCCTTTACCTTGATGGGAATAATTTTATAAATGAGCCATTCTTTAAGCGCAGAAGGGCGCTTGTTGAATCGGTTGAAACTACGAAAGACCTGCACAAGGATACGGTACTTGTCGCCGATGAGGAGGAGGTTGAAAATGAAGACCGTCTCGAAACGCTTTTTGATGATGCGGTCGGCAAGGGCCTTGAGGGTATCATTGCCAAGAAAATAGACGGGGTGTATAAGCCGGGTGCCCGCGAATGGAACTGGATAAAGTACAAGCGCAGTTATTCTTCAAAAATAAACGATACCATAGATTGTCTGGTGATGGGTTATGATTTCGGGAAGGGGAAGAGGACGGTGTTCGGGATAGGGGCTTTTCTGGTCGGAGTCTATGACGACAAGTCGGAAAAATTCGTGACTATCGCTAAAATAGGGACCGGTCTGACCGATGAGGAATGGCGTCAACTTAAGGCAAAGAGCGAAAAGTTTAAAACAAAAACCCGGCAGTCAAACTACTCGGTTCATAAAATGATGGAATGCGACGTCTGGCTTGCTCCCGAGATTGTTGTTGAGATAAAGGCTGATGAGATCACGAAATCTCCCGTTCATACGGCGGAGTTGGCATTAAGATTTCCGCGTTTGGAAAGATTCCGGGACGACAAGAAAGCAGAGGAGGCAACGACGCTTATTGAAGTCAGAAAAATGTCGAAGCTCAGCGATGATTCCTCAACATCTTAAAAAACCTCCAGGTATACTCCCCGAAAAATGACTTTGGATTGTGCCTGATTCGTCTTCCCGATGTCAGGACTAGATTTTTGGAGTCATGATAGACAGTTCCAAGTTTTTTAATATGAAAGGAAATGTCCAAGTCCTCGTGAACTTCATGCGGATCAAGGCAAAGCTCATTTTTGATCTTGTCCCATGCCGATTTCCTGACCGCCATGCTTGGTCCGATAAGGGGATAATGACCTATTACTATGCTCGGAATGAGCATGTATGCGTAAAACAACAATTTGGAGCTATTGCCGAACTTAATGTCGTGGAGAAGTAGTGGGGTTGAAACGGCAACAGTCGATTCGTTTTTCAAAAAACTACTTTCAATACTCTTGATCCAGTCTCGGGGAAGAATGGTGTCGGCATCGCATCTGGCAATAATATCACCTGAAGCCGCATCAAATCCCGTATTTCTGGCCGGAATTATTCCTTGCTGTTTTTCGATAATATATCTTACGTTTTTGTATTTCTTGATGATCTCCGGAGTTTTGTCGGTGCTATTGTTGTCAACGACGATTATCTCATCAGGCCTACGGGATTGGGAGAGGATGCTGTCGAGGCATGCGCCAATGTATTTTTCCTCGTTATAGGCCGGGATAACGACGGTTACTTTCATTCGTTTATTTTATCAAATCGCCGGGTGTTATAATGTATTCATCTTTTATGAAGCCGTTTTTCTCAATAATCATTCCGACTTTGAACGAAGAGAAATATCTTCCCAATCTGCTGAAGGATCTTGTCAGCCAGAAAGAACAGGATTTCGAGGTAATCGTCACCGACGGTTTTTCCAAAGACAAAACCCGTGAATGCGTCAAAT
>CAZVQH010000007.1:0-13300 GCA_964629205.1 uncultured Gammaproteobacteria bacterium | reverse complement strand
CTTGGGATCCGGCAGGACGCGTATTTGACAGTCAGAGCCTGGAGCCGGTAATGGGTGCAAGCGTAACCCTTCTTAAAAAACGCGATGGGGGAATTTTTTCCTATGTCAATCCCGCCGATCCTGAGGATGTTCCGGGTGGTGCGTTGATCAATCCCAATCCACCCACGTTGGAAGACGGCGGATTCAGCTTTGTTGTCATTGACGGGACCTACAAACTTAATGTTCAGTCATCCACCCACAGATTTCCAAGTACGGGCACGCTTAACCCTGGATATTCAAAAGCTTATGCAAACATTTACCCGAACCAAACGGGTCCCGAGATAATTCAAGAAGGGTCCCTTCAATATAGAGATATCCCGGTTGATCCTATAGGCGCGCCGGTTTACTCCGTTCCCAAGATAGAATACAGCTATGAATCCGATAAAATAAGCAGTATTACAATTACCGGAAAAGTAAGTCATCCTTTATCGGTCGTGAGTTTCTATTCGGTTGTACCGGATGCGAATGATCCCGAGGTCGCAGTAAGATACCGTTTGATAACGACAACAACCGCTGACCGCAACGGCCGGTTCTCGCAAACGATTGACCAGTCGACTTTTGATGCCGAAGCCGGAGAAGTTTTCGGTGAGGTTGAAGTAACTAAGGTCGACCTGACTCTTGCCGCAGCTAAGACAAATATTTTTGATAATTTACTGGGTTTTGTTAAAAATCTTTTAGTTGGCGATGTTGAAGCGCAAACTTCAAATTCAACGGTTCTTAAACTTGATCCCATTCCGACATTCCTGCAAGGGTTTGCCTATGATTCAAAAGGTGTTATTATGCCCAATGCCACGGTAGGTGTTTATCTCAACTTCACGAGCAAGCCTTATTATGAAACTTCTGCGGATGAAAACGGATATTTCACGATTCATTCCGATTATATTCCGTTCCAGCCGTATAAATTGAGATATTCCTCACCCTCAACCAGCACGGTCGCCGTTTCGACGGTCAAGTTCCTGGCTGACAATAAAACATATCTGAGCGAAAGCAAGATAGATCCTTTCAAGCCAAACTATGTTGATCCAAAAATAAACGAGAAGATCGAAGAAAATATCACCATAGCCAAAGCGGAAGCTGCGGCGAACAACGTCACTGTTACTCCTGCCCAGGGAGGAGTGATCGGATCATTGGCAAAAAATCCGGGCATCGCAGGCATGATAGTCTTCATCGTATTACTATTAGTTGCAGCCGGAGCGGTAGTTTTCTTTATGGTCAGGAAGAATCAAAGCCAGCCATATTAATTACCGCATATTTTCCGAAGTTTCTCCGCAAGATTAGGTTCGGCGCGACAGTTTGTACCATTCGACCACTACTGTTTCAAGCAATATTGTGATTGGAACCGCCAGTAGGACTCCGATTATGCCCGCAAGGTTACCTCCGACAATAAGGGAAATAAGAATAACAATCGGATGAAGTCCGGTTACTTTTTTCATGATTAGAGGTACGACAAGGTTATTCTCAAGCTGCTGAACTATAAAATATAGAACGACCATAGAAAGCCCGAGAAGCGGGGAGACGGATAATCCTATCAAGACCGCAGGGACCGCCGACAGAATCGGTCCTATATTGGGGACAACTTCAAGTATTCCCGCGAGAACAGCCAGGGCAAGGGCATACTTAACATCAAAGGCGAAAAGGCCAATGTACGTTAAGATTCCGACAACCAGCATAAGGATTATTTCTCCCCAGAACCACGAGCTCATCCGTTTTTGGGCACGGTTGGCAATCATGGTGATCTTTTCAAGTTCAATCTCCTCGAAAAAATTACCCAATAGCTTTTTTGATAGGTCTTTTTCGGAGAGAAAATAAAAACCGAAAAACAAAGTGGAGGAGACGAATACGACATTGCCGAAAAGCCCCTTGATGAATCCGATCGTCTGATTGGTCAATCCTGGCAAATTACGCGAAAGAAAGTCAAAATTGAAAGTCGATCCCAAGGTGGGGAAGGTTGTTTTGATAATCTGGGGGAGGTTTTTAAAAAGACTGACAAGCTCGGTGGCAAGCGGCGGAATAATCAGTGTGAATATATAGAAAAACGTAAATATAAAGGCAAAGTAGGTAATAATGGTCCCGATAACTCTCGGCACTTTCATTTTTTCCAGGAAATTGACACCCGGCTTTAAGGCTCCGGCGATGATGAAGGCGATTATGAGGGAAAAGATTAGGTCCTTTATCTGCCAAACGAATCCCAGCCCCAGAAGGAGAAAAACGGTGAATATGATTGTTTTCGACGAAATCTCAATTCTTTGGGTCGTCATACCAATATTATATCTGATTTATTTTTAATGTATCAGTCTATATACTAATTCTTATGGGCGAAAATAAATTCTGCATCGCTAAAGACAAAATCAAGCTGGTTTTTATTTTTTTCCTGTCCGTCGCTGCAAGTTTAATATTTCTTTCCTATCTGTCAAATAACAGCGCTAACGCCAAGCCCATAGATGACTGCTTTTATTACCTTAAAAAAGGCGACTGGAAAATGATAAGCAACGGCAAATGCTACAGAAAAAAAATATCACCGACCAAGGCATTAACCCCGACTTGCGACGGAATCACTGATTGCCGTTACAATCCGTATATGGATAAAATCAAATGCGGCTGCTGCGGATTCATGTACGATCAGGTAAAGGGGCGTTGTCAGGAACCATATGCTAGATAGAAATAGCAAAAATTTATTTTGCATCAGTAAAAATATTCTCAAAAGAGGATTGGCCGCCTTTTCGATTATAGTGGCTGCTTTGTCGATATTTTTTTTGGCGCAATTTTCCGTATCCAAAAATCTTTTTTCGTTCAAGAGCAGTGCGGCTCCTGAAAGCAGTGCGAAATATTTGGCCAAAGAGACTTATCTCCGCAAAGTCCATCTGATAGTATTTGATCCAAGAGTACAAGACGATCCTTCCGATCAGTCGAAAACGATTCCTCTGAGCCAATGGTTGACCGATAACAAGCGCGCATTCAACGATCCGGATGTCTTGACTCCGCAAATCATAAACTCTTTCAAGCGGTCAACCGGAGACAGGTTGACGTATAGCGTGGTCAAGACGACCAACATATCGGAGTTTCCGGTGAAGACCAATGGTTACAAGCTCAATCTGACCGATCTCAAATACTGTATCAGTCATTGGCAGGACAAGCCGAAAACAGATGAATTCAAGAGGAAATGCGAGACAGGAGTTGATTACAAAAAAATTATTAATACCCTGAAGATTTGCGACCAGGTCAACAAAGGTCAAGTGGATGAGGTCTGGATGTGGGGTTATGCATGGTTTGGATTTTCCGAGTCGGCCTTGGTTGGCCCGGACGGCTTTGCCTTTAACGGGGTAGTTATCGGGGACTCGGCCTGCAGCAAACTTGTGCCAATTATGGGGTTCAATTACGAAAGAGGATTAGGCGAGGCTCTCCATGATTTCATCCACCGGATGGAGGCGACAATGACCACAGTCTACAAAAACTGGTCTGAAAACAGGACTGTTACCAAATGGGATCTTTTCGGATTGGTCAAGGCGCAGTCCAAGAACTACGATTACAGCGGCTGCGGTTCAGCCCACTATACGCCGACAAGCGAAAATGAATATGAGTATAATACCGGAACCAGGGAGATAAGCACGGCGTGTGATAATTTCTCCGACTTTCATACTTTCAACTCAAAAGAACTTTTCAGCAAATCAAAAACAAAAAAAATTAACTGCAAATCAAACCCCTGGCTCTGCACCCAGGAAGGGTATTCCGAATGGTGGTTTTCCAGGCTCCCGAAATTCGTCGGAGTAGGGAGCGACGGGGTGCTGAATGACTGGCTGGCTTATTTTGTTGATCCGTCCAGGGTCAAATCCAATATAACCAACCTTACTTTCAAATGCGAGGATTTCAACGAATTCGGCAGAACGTCTGAAGGAAAGGAGTGCAATAATAAGACGGGAAATGGCACCCAATGTCAGTGGTACGGTTACTGCAACAAATGCAGCAGTTCAGGCCAAAAAATCTCAACCGTATGCAGCAACTACTGTCAGCAATATGACAATAATATCGACGGGTGCGTAAAAGCGCAGGCGCAGGGGGCGGGCTGTATCTGGTATGCCAACAACAGCCGCTGTGTCGCCGAATCAACCAACTACAACCTGATCAAGTATATGACCCCCGCCAAGCGGGTTGCATCTGACGGGATCGATGTCAAGGCGACCGTCAATTACAACGCGACCCAGTACCCATATCTTGAAAAAACACTATATCTGGAGATATCCGCCTACGACGAAAAAAGCGGGAAATTTGGTGCTCCGCAGCTAAAATTGATGTCGGACAAGCCGGTTTCAGGAACCCCATATCGGGCAGTAATCGGAGCTTCCGAGAACCTGGACCGTAAAAAATTGTATGCGGTCTATCCGGTATTGGAATTTCCGGATAATCCCAATCCGCCCGCATATAAAGTGGCACAGTCGAAATGCACTTCCAAATCCTGCGCCAAAGCATTGCCTGTTTCAGGAGACTTCAGCATCAATATTGACGATCCGACTTGCTACAACCTGCCAAAGCCATCAACCTGCAGCATCGCCCAAGATAAATGCAGCTGGAGCCATGACTTTAATGTCTGTTACCCAAATACCATAAGCAAGCTGTCAGCCTTTCCACCGGATTACTGCCGAAGTATGAGGTCCCAATCCTCATGTGGCGGAAATACCAATTGCCAATGGTCCGGCAATCAATGTGCAGTCAAAATATTGCCGACCGCGACTCCAACTTTGTCGCCCGACATCAACAGATATGAAGTTGCATTCAGACTGTATGATAAGAGATTTGACACAACCAAAGTTCAGTTAAAGGAAGTCAGTTGGCGGGCTGACCAATTCGTCACAAACTTCAAGTATCGGGTAACAATTACCAAAGGCAGTCAGACCGTAAGCCAGGCGGATTACAGCGTAAAGTTCAATCAGGATAAAAAAGACGTCATATATGCCAAGAAGGATCAGGAAGTGACGATAGATGTTCGTGGCGACTATGTCCAGGGATGCAAAAACTGCAGATTGAGCGTGCTTTCAACATACAGCAATATTATTGGAATATTGACGCCCACTTCGTCAACGAAATCATATAACGGATATAAAATGAGGGCCGGGGAAGTCATAACTTTCGGACTGATCATGACGGATTCCTACGCCTTAACGGGGGATAACTGCAAAAACATAGCAGAGCCGTGTTACGGATCGAATAATAGCGTCTGTTATTACTCACCCCAGGTCGTCAAAAACGGGGACAAATGTCTTCATTGTTATGGCGGATTATGGAAATCAAGTCCCGGGTGTTATTGATTGCCGGACTATCGGCATAAACTTAGGACATAGACTCTTTTCGCCCCGTTTTTTTTAAGGACGCGGGCAGCTTCCCGCACCGTTGCTCCGGTCGTGACTACATCATCAACCAGTACAAATGTTTTGTTATCTAAGCTGCTGTCAGGCCTTAAAGTAAAAACTCCGCGGATATTGCCATACCTTCTTGATCTTGATTTGAGCTCGGCCTGGGGATCTGAGGGTGCGCTTCGTTTCAAATAATCAGCTACCTTAAGCCCCAAGATGCGACTGAAGAACCGGGCGATCAATACCGATTGATTGAATCCGCGTTTTAAAAATCTGGATTTCTCGAGCGGAATAGGTTGAATGAGGGCTTTGCCATAGACTCTTTTCATTTTCAGGAGGCTTTCTAAATGGGAGGGGTTGATATTGATCGTCAGTTCTCTGAAAACTTCACGCGCCAATCGGTACTTGATGCTTTTGACGACTTTCCTCATAAATGGGTTATATTGGAAAATTATCGTGATTCCGTCTATGTTCAACCTTTTACAACATGAGGGGTGTGTTAGCCCTATATAACTTGACTTATTGCAGTAGAGACAACGGCTTTTCTCAAACGGGATAATTCTTTTTCGGCAGTCAGTGCAGATGTATGTCCCGGGGCAGCCGCAACCGAGGCAGAACTTGGGAAAGAGAAAATCGATAATGCTCATAGCCTTATATAACAATATAACACCATAATCCCTGGCATTTTGTTCACAATTTTAAGGGCATTTTTAAATATTATTCTGAATAAAAATAATTCGAGGCTAAAACTGAAACTGAAAAAAAACTGATATAGTTTTTATATATTTTGACCTCTTGAAAAGCTACGCGTTGTGTTATAAATTTTTTAAGTACACTAGATAAACAAGATTTAAATTTATGCACTGTGTTTTCTGTTCCAATACCGATACCGAAGTAATTGAGACAAGAATTTCCGATGACGGAGGCGTAGTCCGCCGTCGCCGCTCATGCGTGAAGTGCAGTAAGCGGTTCACGACATATGAACGGGTTGAGGAGCTTCCGATTCTGGTCGTGAAGCGGGACGGAAAGAGGGAAAGGTTTGACAGGGAAAAATTAAGAGGCGGTCTGTTGAAATGTACTGAAAAAACGGTTGTTACGGCGGCTCAAGTGGAGGAAATAATAAGCAAGGTTGAAAATGAGCTTAAACAAAAGGACACAACCGAAATGGAAAGTAGTACAATAGGTAACTTGGCCGCACGCCATTTGAAGAAAATCGACAAGGTAGCCTACATAAGATTCGCTTCAGTATTCAGAAGATTTGTTGACTTGGAGGATTTTGAGAAGGAATTAAAAAAGTTGTCCTAAATTATCAAATTATTAATATAGTCTATTATGAAACTGACAGGTATAGCGGAAAAGGTCTTCTTGGATCGGTACTCGTTAAAAGATAAAAAGGGAACGGCTCTTGAAAAAAAGCCGGAGGAAATGTGGGCGAGAATGGCTAAGGCCGTATCCGCCACCGAAAAGAAACCGAAACAGAAAAAATGGGAAAAAGAGTTTTATTCCATATTGAAGGACTTCAAGTATGTTCCGGGTGGCCGCATTCTGTCGGGAGCCGGAACAGGATTTGCTGTATCTTTCTATAATTGCTTCGTGATTCCGTCACCCCAGGATTCAAGGGGAGGAATTCTTGAGACCTTGAGACAGATGGTTGAGATTATGGCCCGAGGAGGCGGAGTTGGAATCAATCTCTCGTCCCTTCGCCCCAGGGGGGAACGCGTCAACAAGGTTAACGGATTCTCGTCTGGTCCGTGTAATTGGGCAGAACTTTTCTCAGTCGCGACAAAAGACATTATCCAGCAGGGAGGGACAAGACGCGGCGCTTTGATGCTCATGCTTTGGGACTGGCATCCCGATATTGAAGAATTCATAACCGTAAAACAGGATCTCCATCGCATAAACGGCGCCAACCTGTCGCTTTGTGTGTCGGATTCGTTCATGGAAGCGGTTGAAAAGGACGCCGACTGGCCGCTCCTTTTCCCCGACACCAAGGATCCGGAATATGACGCCAAATGGACCGGTGACCTTGAAGCATGGAAAAAAATGGGAAAAAAGATAATCGTCCACAAAATCGTTAAGGCCAGAAAGATCTGGGACCTCATTGCTGAGGCAGCCTGGAAATCAGCCGAGCCGGGGGTAGTCTTCATGGAACGTTACAACAAAATGTATAACAATTATTACTGGAACAAGATTATCTGCGTCAATCCATGCGGAGAGGAAGGTTTGCCATCATGGGGAGTATGTAATTTGGGATCGATAAATCTTTCGGCGCTTGTTAAAGGAAGCGATATCGATAAAAAAGGGACATTCGATTTTTCGGCTCTCAAGAAAATTGTCCGTGTTGCTGTCCGCTTCCAGGACAACATTGTCGATATGGATCCTTATGTCTTCCCTGGAATCAGAAAGACTCAACTCGAAGGGGAGCGCAGAATCGGACTCGGAACCATGGGTCTGGGAGACACTCTCATCAAGCTCCATATGAGATACGGATCGCCGGAGTCCCTCGAATTCATAGATAAGGTATACAAATTGATCAAAGATGAAGCATACCAGGCCTCGTCGGAGTTTGCCAAGGAAAAGGGAAGCTTCGCAAAATTTGACCGAAAACTTTATCTTGAAGGAAAATTCGTAAGCCAAATCGCCGATAGCGTAAAGAAGTCAATCAAAAAAAACGGAATAAGGAATTCGTTACTTTTGATGCAGGCTCCGACCGGGTCGACATCCCTTATGGCGGGAACGACGTCTGGAATAGAACCGGTCTATGAATTTGAGTTTTTCAGGCATGACCGGTTGGGCGACCATGTTATCCGCCACCACCTGTATGATGCCTGGCACAAGAAACATGAGAAAGAGATCAAGGATGGGAAAACACAGCGACCGGATTGGTTCGTTTCGGCAAACGACCTGACTCCCGAAGATCACGTTCGGGTCCAGGCCGCAATCCAAAAACATGTCGATGCCTCAATCTCAAAAACAGTTAACGCGCCGAAAACCCACACGGTTGAAGATGTGAAAAAATTGTACTCCTTGGCTTACAAGCTGGGATGCAAAGGGATTGCCTACATGAGAGACGGATCTCGTCCCGGAGTTTTGGAACGCAAGGAAGAAAAGAAAGAGGAAGTAAAAGAAATAACGCCTCCTTCATACACGATTAAGCCGAGACCGATGGTAGTGCGCGGTGCAACCTATAAGATCCAGACGCCGGTCGGCATGGCATTTATCACTTTAAATACCAACGGCGGAGACCCCCCCGAACCTTTGGAGATGTTCATTACCGTAGGTAAGGCCGGAACAGATGTTTACGCTATGGCTGAAGGATTAGGCAGGATGATATCGGTTGCACTTCGATTCTCATCCCACCTTCCGGTTGCGGAGCGAGTCCACGAAATAATAGATCAGCTCCAGGGAATCGGAGGAGCCCGCTCGAGCGGATTCGGAAAAGATAAGATCAGAAGTTTGCCGGACGCAGTCGCCAAAGTCCTCTCGATGCATTATGGTTTTGGCAGCGCCCACAGCAATCATGAACCGGCAAAAACGGAGACGCCCAAACTGGTGACGACAACAACCCAGCCAAGCCTTATCCAGCCGGCAGTAGCAAAGTCTACCTCTTTTGACATTTGTCCTTCCTGCGGGGAGGCATCTTTAGTCCACGAGGAAGGCTGCAAGAAGTGCTACGGTTGCGGATATTCCGAGTGTTAAGGGAAATATCGATATGCCAATATATACAAAAACCGGCGACCGGGGGACAACCGCTCTTTATGGGGGGAAAAGGGTGTCAAAATCAGACGCCCGGGTTGAAGCATATGGCACCGCTGATGAACTGTCCAGTTTCATAGGATTGACCGCGTCCAAAATGAAAAAAATGACGGACAGGGAAATACTTATTGATATCCAGAAAGACCTCTATCTCATCATGGCGAACCTTTCGGGATCAAAGACGGATCTTGCCCCCCTTGAGGGAAGGATTCTGGAGTTTGAGAAGCGGATAGACGAAATGGATAAAACCCTACCCAGACTTACGAAATTTATAATTCCGGGGGGTAGCGAGGAATCTTCATGGTTTCAGGTCCTTCGGGTATTGACCCGGCGCGCGGAGCGGAAGGTGGTCGGACTTACTGACAGCGGATATGAAATGCCCATAAAGTACTTGAACCGTTTGTCCGATCTCTTCTTTACGTTGGCTCGTTTTCACAACAAGGACAGGGAGATCATCCTTAAATAACAATCTATGAAAAAAATATTGACGATCATTATAGTTCTGCTTGTCGGGTTATTCGGTTGGGGTTATATGAGGTCGGTCGGCAGTCCCGCTCCAAGCGTTCGGATAGTCGTTGAAAAAATTCCCGTTGAAGTCAAGATTGAAGGGGAGGAGTCAATCAGCGGACAAGTCGTCAAAGATTCAACTGCGCTCGACTATCTCAAAGCCAATTATGAAGTAGTGACAAATGGCGAGGGAGTGAATGCCTATGTTGTTGAAATAAACGGCAGACGCGCCGACGATAAAAAAAAGGAGTTTTGGTCTTTCTACATAAATGGTAAAATGGCTGAGGTCGGAGCCGGAAGTTACACATTGAGGTCAAACGACAAAATAGAATGGAAAATAGAAAATTACTGATACGGATTGTTCCCTACATTGCAATCGTCCTGGCGGCAGTTGTCGCCCGGGTTATTCCACACGCCCCCAACTTCGCCCCCATAGGTGCCTTGGCAATATTTACTGGCTACCATTTCAAAAATAAACTTGCCTGGCTTTTTCCGATTTCGGCGATGGTCATTTCCGATTTTATAATCGGACTCCATTCGACAATTCCGTACGTTTATGTAAGTTTCATAATAATGTCTCTTGTAGGTTCGGCCATAAAGAACAATAAAAGCAGAACGCTTTTTGCAACAAGTCTGGTTTCGTCTTTAGTCTTTTTTTTGATAACTAATTTTGGTGTTTGGGCAACGGGGACAATGTACATAAAAACACAGGAGGGGTTAATGCAGTCTTATGCGATGGGAATTCCGTTTTTCAGAAACACGGTTTTTTCGGACCTGTTTTATATCTTTTCGTTTTTCTACGGATATGAGCATATCAATAATATAGCCCGCGTCAAACTTCTTAAATATAAACCACCCCAGGCCTGATGCCTTTGGTACTATAATCAAATATATGGCTGATAATTTTACACCGGTTAATGATTTGGTCGACAAACACAAAAAGAACCAACCCCAAGGATCCGTTTCCTATTCGAAAGAAGCCGAGCCGGGGGCCGATTTTTCTCAGATCAAGGAAGTGGTGGCGCATGAACCGGCTCCTGAGGTTGAGAAATTCGTCAGTCCCAGATCGGAAAGTATCGAGTTGCCTCCGGATCTCAAAAGGCTCGGGCTGCAGCCAACCTCATCTACCCAATTTCCGGCCTACCAGAACATAAAGCTTCCGTTGACGGATGAAAAGATAGTTGTTGGCCTTAATGCCCCGGTCACGTCATCAATACGCTGGTTGGCCACATTTGCGGTGTATCTACTTGCCCGGGCACATCTGGGACTTAAGGTAGTTGGGGGGAAAGTAGTCAGAATCCTCAAGGTTTAAGCGACCTTGTTTATTTCAGCCAAAAATCCTTCTTTACCCATCGCGCCCATGAACTGGTTGACGGCTTGTCCGTCTTTGAATATGACAAAGTTGGGAATAGAAAAAACGGAGTAATTCTGGGCCAATTCCGGATTCTCGTCGACATTGATTTTGATGAATTTCATGTCCTTTATTTCTCCGGCAAGTTCATCAATGATCGGACCGGTCAATTTGCAGGGGCCACACCACTCGGCGTAAAAATCAACGAAAACCTTACCCTTATGCTTAAGGACTTCAGCGTCGAAATTATCTTTGTTTACGTGTTGAACTGCCATGGCAGTGTAAATATTAGAACAATTTTTTTTTAATTTCAACCTGAATTATGATCTCAAATTTCTAGCCCGACAGAGCAGGAAAAACAACACATTTGTAGCATATAAGCGACTGACAAATTTTTGCAAAGCACCTAGATTGGTATTATGTTCGTCAAGGTTCTGTCGGCAACCACAATCGGTCTTGACGGTGTAGTCATCAAGGTCGAAGTAGACGTTGCGTCGCGGGGATTCCCTAAGTTTAACATCGTCGGCCTGCCTTCAAAATCCGTCGAAGAGGCGCGGGAGCGGGTCAGGACAGCGATAATTAACTCGTCATTTGAAATGCCCGACACAAGAATTACCGTAAATCTGGCGCCGGCCGATATTCCGAAAAACGGATCGAGTTTTGACCTGCCGATGGCTCTTGGAATTTTAGCCGCATCGGGCATGGTCAACCGGGATAGTTTGGCGGGAAGCATTTTTATCGGTGAACTTTCCCTGACGGGCAAAATCAGGAAGGTTCCGGGTTCAGTTGCGGTTGCGGTCTTGGCCAAAGACAAGAAGATAGGTAGGATATTCATTCCCCGCGACTGCGCTTATGAGGCGTCTCTGGTTTCCGGGATTGAAGTATATCCGGCGGACAATCTCGCCGATCTGGTGACCCACCTCAACGGGGTAAAAAATATTTACCCCTTTCCCGGATCAAAAATAAATATGGGAGAAGCGGTCGAGACTGATTATGTTTTTGAAAATATAAAGGGGCAGGAGACAGTGAAGCGGGCAATGGAAATTGCGGCTGTCGGTTTCCATAATCTCCACATGTTGGGACCTCCCGGGACCGGAAAGACATTGCTCTCGAAATCATTCCCATCGATCCTTCCCTTCATGAATGAAAAGGAAATTCTTGAAGTTACAAGAATTTACTCGGTTTCGGGAATGCTCAAGGATTCCCCTCTCGTTGTCGCCCGTCCGTTCAGGAGTCCTCACCATACGGTTTCCCGTGTCGGGCTGGTTGGGGGAGGGTCATGTCCGGCGCCGGGTGAGATTTCCTTCAGTCATCGCGGGGTTTTGTTTCTGGATGAATTCCCGGAGTTTTCACGCTCGGCTCTTGAATCTTTGCGCGGACCGATGGAAGACGGGGAAGTGTCGATCTCCCGGGCTGCGGGAACGATCAATTTTCCGTGCCGGTTTATTCTTCTTGCCGCTTCAAATCCCTGCCCCTGCGGTTATCTTGGCCATCCTAAAAAACCATGCAAATGTTCACCCGGCGCAATATTCAATTACAGGAAAAAAATTTCGGGCCCGATCCTGGACCGGATAGATATCAACGTCGACGTTCCGCCGGTTGACCGGGACAAGCTTATTTCCGATTTGCCCGCCGAGACAAGTTTGGCGATACGGAAAAGGGTCACCGAGGCGTATTATAGGCAGAAGCGGCGTTTTGCCGGCTCACCGCTTTTGACTAATTCCGCAATGACACCCAAGGACATAAAAAAATATTGCCTTCTAACTCCCGGGGCTGAAAGCCTACTGAAGCAGGCTATAGACAGATTCTGCCTGTCGGCCAGAAGCTACTTCAAAATCATCAAAATCTCCCAGACAATTACCGACCTGGACGGAGGGACAAAAATCAGCGAATCCGCAGTTGCGGAGGCACTGCAATTCAGAATGACTGACGGTTAATTCACTGTCGTTTACATTTATCTTTTTGCTTATTGACAAGATAAAAAAAATTATCTATACTCAATCACATATGTTGAATCTATTTACAGTATATGCTCAGGATGTTACTTACGGAACGGTTAAGCTTGGATTTGCGATTCCTTCATTCGACGAAGCTCTGACATTCATTATCCGCGGATTTTTCCTGGTGGCAGGACTTATCGCCTTGCTATATCTCTTGCTGGGTGCTCTTTCGTGGATTACCTCAGGAGGCAATAAGGAGAACGTAGACAAGGCCAGAGAAAAAATCCAGGCCGCCTTAATTGGAGTTATACTGGTTTTCATAGTTTTGGCAATCGTTGGCGTTGTTGAGAACATCTTAAGCC
>CAZVQH010000006.1:0-13358 GCA_964629205.1 uncultured Gammaproteobacteria bacterium | reverse complement strand
CCCAAACACCGATCGTCCTCGTTGAACAAACAATCGAATATAATGTCTACAAACATTTTGTCAATTCCCTTCCCTGGTATCTCCGACTGTTTTTTTACTTTGATATAGACATAATGAAACTGAAATATTGGGAAAAGCATTTTTGGAAGAAGGCCGATATTGTGGTTGCCGTTTCCACTCCGGATGAAAAAATAATCAAAACCCAGGACGATAAAATCGAAACATCGGTCATTCCCAACGGAGCCGGAGACGAGATGATCGTAAAGTCAATCGAAAAAAAGAATATCATATCACCTGTTGTTTTTTTCCAGGGTAATTTTTTCTGGCTCCAGAACGTGGAGGCGGCCAGATTCATCATCGATACTATTTCTCCCCTCCTTTTTCAGGACCAGTCCAGGCTTACCATAAAAATTGCGGGTCAAAATGCACAAAAAATCGGCACCGTTGAAAATAAGAATATCAAGATAATAAATATCGCCCACGGAGACAGCAGTAAAGTCAAGAAACTGTTTGAACAGGCAAATATATTTATCGCTCCGATTTTCGGACCCGGAGGAACCAGATTGAAGATACTTGCCGCAATGGGAAGCGGGGTCCCTGTCGTTTCAACTGAAACGGGAGTTGAAGGCTTAGATGTCAGGGACGGCGAACATGTTCTTATAGCCCAGACACCACAGGATTTCAAAAACCAGATACACAGAATCGTATCGAATCCCGCCCTTTACGAAAAAATAAGACGCAATGCTTATGAGCTGGTAAAGAAAAAATACCAATGGAAACAGATTGCAAAAAAATTGGAATCACTGTATAACCATTTATAAAATATGAACATTGGCGTCGACATCAGCCAGATTGTATATGAGGGCACGGGAGTCTCCCGGTTCACAAGGGGGCTTATTGAGTCAATACTCAAATACGACGCCGGAAATAAATGGACTTTCTTCTTCTCGGGCTTCCGAAAGAGAATAGACTCCGAACTTGGAAAAGCGATAAGAGACAGCGGGCACATTCTTCTTGAATGGAAACTTCCTCCACGGGCCTTATCCCTCTTATGGAATGATTTCCATACATTGGAAGTTTATCCTCCGCCCCTTCTCCAGCTTGATTGGTTCATAACTTCCGACTGGACCGAACCCAAACTTCCGTGCGTCAAAAAAGCAACCATAGTCCACGATTTGGTTTTCAAACGTTTTCCTGAAACGGTCGAGCAAACAATTCTTGGAACCCAAACCCGCAGACTCGATTGGGTAGTTAAGGAATCGAACTTGATATTTGCAGATTCACTTGCGACAGAAAATGATATCCGGAATTATTATGGCGTAAAGGACGATCGGATTATCGTTAACTATCCCGGAGTCGAGGTTGATCTACCGACCAATCCACAAAAGCCCAAACGGCCATTCATTTTGACGGTCGGAAAATTCGAGCCGAGGAAAAACCTTACCCGTCTGGTAAATGCATTTTCAAGAATAGGTGATGAAAATGTAGACTTGGTTATCGTCGGACCTCAAGGGTGGGCTGAAATTGGAGACGAATTCAAAAATAAAAATATAAAACTCCTTAATTATGTTTCCGACCGGGAATTATATTCGCTTTATTCCACTTGCCTTTTCTTTGTTTATCCGTCGATCTGGGAAGGATTCGGCATTCCCGTAATTGAAGCTATGAAGCTTGGAGTGCCCGTGACCTGTTCGAATACCTCATCCGTGGCAGAGATCGCAGGTGACGCGGCCTTGCTTTTTAACCCCGAAAATGAGGATGACATGCTCAAGTCGCTTCTCCGGCTGAAGGGGAGTCAGTCTATGCGCAATACACTTTCGGCCCGGGGTGTTGAAGTTGCGGCAAAATTTACGTGGAGAAGTTATTATGATAAAATGATGAAGTCGATACTTAAACATTAATCTTTAGATTATGATAATAGGAATAGATGGAAATGAAGCCAATGTGGAAAAGAGGGTGGGGGTTTCCGTGTACGCCCTGAACCTTCTTAAGCATTTCAGTAAAAAAGCTTCCTCAACAACCCAGTTCAGGATCTATATGCGTTTCCCTCCCCGCTTGGATATGCCCAAGGAAAACCAGTATTTCAAATATGAAATAGTCCCCGGTGCTTTTCTCTGGTCACAAATATTTCTCCCCCTGAGACTTTACCGGAAAAAGGAGATAGACGTTTTTTTCAGTCCGGCTCACTATCTTCCCCGTTTTTGTCCCGTTCCAACCGTTGTCACAATCCATGATTTATCCTACCTTTATTTTCCTGAGGATTTTCTTAGAAAGGACCTGTACCAACTTACCCAATGGACCAAATACTCAGTCGACGCCGCTTCAAAAATAATTTCTGTTTCGGAAGCCACGAAGCGGGATATCATAAAATCCTATAAAATCCATGAGGACGACATAACGGTTATTCACAACGGGTATGAGAAAAAACACCTTCCCTCCGAGTCCAAGCTCAAATTGCCCGCAAACGAACATCCATATATTCTTTATGTTGGAACGCTTCAGCCAAGAAAAAATATCAATACCCTTATTGAGGCATTTTATAAATACCAGCAGCTTCATCCCGACTTCAAATTGGTTATAGCCGGAAAGAAGGGTTGGCTCTATGAGAAGATTTTCCAGCTTGTTACCGATTTGGGTCTTGAGGATGACGTTTATTTCACCGACTACATAAGTGATAATCAGCTAATATTCCTTTATAAAAATGCTTTCTGTTTCGTCATGCCTTCGCTTTATGAGGGATTTGGCATTCCGCCCCTTGAAGCTATGAGCTTCGGCTGTCCGGTTATAAGCTCGATGACATCCTCACTGCCCGAGATTGCAGGGGATGCCGCACTGTATTTTGATCCGGAGAATCATTATGATCTTGTTGAAAAGCTCAAGGAATTGAAAGATAGCACCGAACTCAGAAAATCTCTTGTCAAGAAAGGCTATCTGAGAGTCAAACAATTCTCATGGGAAAACTGTGCCAGTGCAACTCTCGCTACTATAGAATCGGCAATTACCTAACCATTCATGATAAAAATTCTCGATAAAAATTTCGATTCGGGTAGTTTTGATGATTTGGCACAACACCCCCTTCAGTCATGGAAATGGGGAGAAGCAAAAAACGCGATGGGCAATGAGGTTATCAGGCTGGGTGAATTCGAAAAAGATAAGATGATAAACGTTTTCCAGATGACCCTCCACCCCATTCCCTACACAAAATTGAAATTGGGCTATATTCCCAGATCGGTCATGCCGAAAAGCCTTGTCTTGAAATTTCTTTATGATTGGGGACGTGACAATAAAATCGTTTTTGTTAAGTTCGAACCCTATGTTGAAAAGCCGGTAAATATCGATGCCGGATTAACTCTATCCTGTCATCCCCTTTTTACGCCATGGACCCAAATCCTTGACTTGAAAAAAACGGAAGACGAGCTCCTGGCCGCCATGCACCAGAAGACCCGTTATAACATAAAGCTCGCGATAAAAAAGGGTGTCGTAGTCAAACACGAATACGACGATGCCGGTTATGAAACATTCTCCAAGCTATACTTTGAAACCACCAGGAGACAAAAATATTACGGTCACGATGCCTCCTACCACAAAACAGTCTGGACAAAGCTTAAAAAAGGCATCGCCCATATTATGACCGCTTATTACGGCGACATTCCCCTTGCGGCATACGAGCTTTTTTATTTTAAGAAGAGGTTCTATTATGTCTACGGAGGCACGTCAAGTCAACATAGGAATCTGATGGCGTCCAATTTATTAATGTGGGAAGCAATAAAAATGGGCAAGTCGCTGGGTGCTGAATCTTTTGATATGTGGGGATCGCTCCCTCCGGATTATGACCAATCGGACCCTTGGGCAGGATTTACAAGATTTAAGGAGGGTTACGGAACGAGATTCGCCGAGATGGTTGGAAGCTATGATCTGGTAATCAGGCCCAATTACTACCACGCATATAATCTCGCCTACAAGATGCGTGAGACACTACTCAAACTATCGCTATGATCAACCAGCCTTGGTTTTTGGCTTCAAGGCTATCTGAAGAACCTGATCCATGTGGCTCACATAAACAAATTCCAGGTCCTTAAGAATGTAATCGGGTATATCCTCAAGATCCTTTTTGTTGTCTTTGGGCAGGATTATTGTTTTGATTCCGGCACGGTGGGCAGCAATTACCTTTTCCTTGACTCCACCTATCTCAAGAGCACGGCCTCGCAAAGTAACCTCTCCTGTCATAGCAACGGTTCTCCTCATCGGCGTCTTGGTAAGTGCGGATATCATGGCGCTTGTTATCGCCAGTCCGGCTGAAGGGCCGTCTTTGGGAACTGCACCTTCCGGAACGTGGACGTGGATATCGACCTTATGGAAAAAGTCCTTATCCAGTCCGAATTTACCGTAGCGGGCCCTAATATATGACAATGCAGCCTGACAGGACTCCTTCATAACCTCACCCAGGTGTCCCGTCAGAGTAAGTCCTCCCTTTCCGGGCATGATTGCGACCTCAATAAACAAGATATCTCCTCCTGCCTGAGTCCATGCGAGTCCGGTTGAAATGCCGATGGTGTCCTTCTCCTCAATCATCTGGGACGAATATTTGAATGGGCCCAAATACTTAGAGATATCGGAGACGCCTACGGTTTTTGATTTGAATTTACGTTCTATGAAGTCACGGGCAATTTTCCTGAAAACGGTTGCGATCTGTCGTTCAAGTTCACGGACCCCGGCCTCCCTGGTATACCGTCTTATTACGGTCTTTAGTGCCGAATCGGTTATTCCAGCCTCCTTGGCGGTCAAAGCATGCGCCGCCAGCTGTTTTTTGACAAGGTGGGTTTTTGAAATATTGAACTTTTCGTCCTCCGTATACCCGGGAAAATGGATAACTTCAAGTCTGTCAAGAAGAGCTTCCGGAATGGTATCGAGTATGTTGGCGGTTGTTATGAAGAAAACATCCGACAAATCAAACGGAACCTCAAGATAGTGGTCGGAAAAGGAATGATTCTGTTCGGGATCAAGCGCTTCAAGCAAGGCGGCCGATGGATCGCCCCGATAATCCCGTCCGACTTTATCAATCTCATCGAGCATGAAAACCGGATTCTGGGTTTTGGCTTGCTTGATTCCCTGGATCATTCTCCCCGGCATGGCGCCGACATACGTGCGCCTGTGCCCTCGTATTTCGGCTTCGTCTCTGATTCCTCCCAATGACATCTTGACGAACTTCCTGCCCAAGGACCTGGCGATTGACTTGCCGAGTGACGTTTTTCCAACTCCCGGCGGCCCGACAAAACAAAGTATTGTAGGCTGATAACCTTTTCTTTCCTTCTTTTTCGAAAGTTCCATAACCGCCAGATACTCAAGGATTCTCTCCTTAATCTTCTTTAGGCCGAAATGGTCCTCATCCAGGATCTTGTTGGCGGTGCTTATATCAATGTTATTGGACGATGCAAGTGACCATGGAAGATCAACAAGCCAATCAAGATATGTTCTAATGTATGAGGATTCGGGATTGAACTGCGACATCTGCGCCAAACGTTTTAATTCCTTTTTTGCCTTTTCTTCAACTTCCTTGGGCATTTTTGCCTTGGCGATTTTTTCCCTGTATTCCGATATGTCCTTATCTTCGCCCTTCTCGCCGAGCTCCTCTTCGATAGTTTTCATTTTTTCCCTAAGGAACGATTCCTTCATTCCCTGCTCGAATTTCTTCTGGGTTTTTGAGGAAAGTTTAAATTCTATCTCCAATATCTTAATTTCACGATTAACATAGTCAACCTCCTTCTTGAGTCTGTTCTTGACATTGCGCTCTTCAAGAATTCCCTGTCTTTCGTCGGACTTCAAATCCAGAACAACAGCGATCTGGTTGGAAAAATCAACAGGATTTCCGGTATTGAGAATGTTCATCAGAAAAACGAAGTCTACGGTCTTCCCGAGATTTATGGCCTTCTTGATCTGGGTAGAAATATACTTGATCATAGCGTCTATTTCCTCATCCTTAGCAACGGACTCTTTTATTACCTCCGCCTTACCTTCAAACCAATCGTTTTCGCGTGTGAAGGAAGTTACTTTGACTTTATGATGGCCTTTAACCAAAACGTTCATTTCCCCCTTTTCTCCAACGGCAGTTTTCTCGATTGTCGCCAAAACCCCGACTGTAAATAGATCCGTACTTTTGGGATCATCCTGAGTAGGGTTTTTCTGCATAAGAAGGACTACTTTCTTGTCGCGCTTCAGCGCCGCGTTAAGGGCAGCCGTGCTTTTTGCCCTTCCGAAGATTAAAACGTTCTCCGTGCCGGGAAAAACGATCCCGTCGCGTACTGGCGCTATGGGGTATATAGATTGTTCTGACGCTCCGATTAAAAATGCCATATGTTTTAGCAGTCTATCAGATTAATTGCTAATTGTCAAGACCTATTTTTATAGGCTAAACCTATAGTATTGTTAGGCTGCTATTACTTTCCAAACTCAAATATCTGTTCAAACTTTTATATAAAATCCTTGACTATTTTATCAAACTCCGTAAAGCGTTTCCGCTTGACCAAGGGATCCCCAGCCAGGACCTCCAATTGTTCGTGGTAGGCCGGCCGTTCTCCCTTATAAATCACCCCGAGCGGAAACTTTTCCTCATTCATTTCGAGACTTTTGGCGACGGCACCCTTGAAGTCCGCCGGATTATAGTCAGCGCCTAATTTATAGATCCGCTTCAGGTAGTACTGATATGTATTAATCTTGTTGAAGGTAACACACGGCTGGAGTACGTTCACGATTGAAAATCCCTTGTGGTTAATTGCTTCTTTTATCATCGAGCTCAGATGGGCAGCATCGCCCGCGAAGCTTTGTGCCACAAATGTGGCTCCCGAGGTTATGGTGAAGCTTAATGGATTTATTGGCGTTTCAATTATTCCGGCAGGAGTTGACTTGGACTTGAATCCTTTCTCGGCTGTCGGGGCGACTTGCCCAGTGGTTAAACCATATACTCCGTTATCGTGGACAATTACCGTGATATCGTGATTACCGCGGCAGGCGTGCAGCAGATGATTGCCGCCTTCGCCGTAACAATCCCCGTCCCCGACTATGGCAACGACCGGAAGTTTGTGATTAGCCAGTTTGAGACCAATCGCATTCGGAATCGATCTCCCGTGAAGTGAGTGGATCGCATATGCGTTGAGGAAGTCATTCATGTTCCCCGAACATCCTATTCCGAAAACTACGGCGAGCGAGGACGGATCATAACCAAGCTGAACGAACGCCTGCTTGATCGATATGCCGATCCCGAAATCTCCGCAGCCGGGACACCATGTGGGATTGTAACCTGAAAAATCTTGTATTGTCGCCATAGGTTTAGAATGTCATCTTACTTATAATGTACTCCGCTGTTATCGTTCTCCCGTCATATCTCAATATTTTGTTTTTCAGTTCTATACCGGTTTCAGCGGCCAACAGTTTTCCGAACTGCCCGGTTGAATTATTCTCGACCAAAATATAGTTTTTGCGGTTTTCAAACATTGACTTGACCGCCTTTACATCCAGCGGATATAGATGCGTAAAGTGAATCAGGGCGGTTTCCGTGCCCTTTTCCTTTAACTGCCTTTGCGCTTCAATGAGCGCTCCTTTGTTCGATCCCCACGTTACAAAGACCGTTTCCGACTTGTCAAAATCGCCATAAATGCGGGGCGCCCTGAAATGATCTTTCAGATAAGTTGACAGTTTTCGCGCCCGTTTATCCACCTGTTCAATTCTCGGCCCGGCCTCTTCAGTTGTGTGCCCGTCCTCAAGATGTTCATAGGAATTGGCTTGGTAAAAATATCCGGGAACACCTGGCAAAAGTCTTGGAGAAATACCATCCTCGGTTACTTTATATCTGGCAAAATTCTTGAGTTTGCCCGAACTATCCACCGGGAGTGCTTCCAGGATCTGCCCCCGATCAACTTTATAACCCGAGATAAGTTCGTCAATGAATTTTTTATTCACCGATTTATGACCTTCCGAAAGATACATGTCGCTCATTACAATGACTGGCAGTTGATAAATGTCCGCCAGGTTAAAAGCTTCTGCTGAAATTTCAACCATTTCATCGGCGGTTCCGGGCGCAAGCACAATCTTAGGGAACTCGCCATGGCCCGAGTGGACCGTAAAAAGCAGGTCCCCTTGTTCAGTCCATGTGGGCATGCCTGTCGCGGGGCCGGGTCGCTGGGCAAGGAAAATTACCAATGGCAGCTCGGCAACACCAGAAAAAGATATTGCCTCCACCATCAATGCGAATCCCCCACCCGATGTTCCGACGGCTGACCTGATACCTGCGAATGATGAGCCAAGGGCCGTATTTATTACAGAAATTTCATCCTCGGCATGACGAACGACCATTCCCGTCTTACCCCCCCAGGCTGCCAAAGTCGTCAAAACGGTTGAGGAGGGAGTCATCGGATAGGCAACATAAAGCCGGCAATCGGCAATTACTGCACCAAGCGCGAACGCGTCATTGCCTGTCATCACCATTTTCGGCACAACGGTTTCACGCTTTACCAGCCAATTGGCTAAATCCGAATAATTATTTTTTACATGATCATACCCTGCCTTGGCAAACTGCCTATTGAATGCAACAACCTCTTCACCCTTGCGCAAAAACTGCTCCTCGATTATTTTGACGAGCACCTCGAGTGGTGTCCCGATAACTGCCAGAGTTGAGGCAAGGGCAATGGTGTTTCTCATTACCGCCTGACCTTTAAACTCCGTCAATATTTTTTTAAACGGGACGTTTATTTTTATGAAATCCCCAGTAACCTCAAATTCGTCTTTGTCATAAACCACATAGCTGTCCTTTGTAAGACGTGGAGAGTGCTTTTCGTATGTCTCCTTGTTAAGGCAGGTGAGGACGTCTATGGTGGGAGCCAGGCAGGTAACTTCCGATTCGGCGACATGAACTTCGTAGGCGTTATGACCGCCGCGGATCAAGGAAGGGTACTCGACGTAATCAAAAATGCTGTAACCGAGACGGGTCGCTATCTTGGCAAAAGCCAAGCCGGTAGTCATTATTCCGAAACCTGCCTCACCTCCGATCATCCAGGTAAAGTTTTTCATAGTTTAGTCATAACAACACGGATCCTTGTATCCGCAATTTTTACAGGTGGCGTCCCGACCCCCGGGCATTCCTTTCAGGCTGATCTTGCCGCAGTCGGGGCATTCCCTCAGATTATCCTTATTCTTATCTTTATTTTCCACAAATTATATTATTTTATCTTTAACAATAGTGTTTAATATTTTAAGGCAACAAGACCATTAAACTTGACTCGATAACAATTTATGCAAAGCTTCAAGTGGAAGCAGGGCGCATTTGATCCTGTTAACACCTAGCTTTATTCCCAATAACTCTATCATAAACTTTTGGTCAATCTTTTTCAAATCCTTGACCTTCCTGCTTTTGGCATACTCGGTCAACATCGATGACGAAGCGGTTGAAACCGCGCAACCGACCCCCTCGAACTTTATGTCCCTTATACGCCCCTTTTCGACATCAACCGTCATCTCTATTTTGTCCCCGCAAAGCGGGTTTGAAACGTGGATTGAACCAGTCGCATTTTTTATCCGGCCGAGATTGCGCGGGTTCTGATAATGATCCAATATCAACTCGCTGTATATGCTCATAATATCTTTTTTACTTTTTTTAATGATTCGACAAGTCTGTTTACGTCTGATTCATCATTATAGATATAGAAGCTTGCACGCACCGACGATGGGACGCCCAGCCGCTCATGCAAGGGCATGGCGCAGTGATGTCCGGCACGAACGGCAACGTTATCCTCATCCAGAATAGCCGCGATATCGTGCGCGTGATATGCGCCGAAAGTGAAGGATATGATTCCTCCCCGCGCTTCGTAACTTTCCGGACCCATTATTTCAATCTCCCCGCCAAAACTGCTTTTTAACTTCTGGGTGGCATACCGCACTAGTGCCGCTTCATGTTCCCTGACATTTTCCATTCCCAATCCGTCAAGATAGTCAAGTGCAGCCTCAAATGCGATCACCTCTCCGATTGCGGGCGTACCCGCTTCAAATTTGTGGGGTGGCGCCTTGAATAATGTCCGATCCAGATGGACCTCGCTTATCATTTCGCCACCATAGTTAAACGGGAACATTTCCAATAACAGTTCGTATCTTCCCCACAAAACTCCAACTCCGGTCGGACCTAACATTTTGTGAGAAGAGAAGGCCAAGAAATCACAACCCAAATCGGTAACAGATATTTTCATGTGGGGCGCCGCTTGGGCAGCGTCAACAACGGTCACGATTTCCGGGTTAATTTTTTTCGCTTTGGCGACAATCTCCTTAATCGGATTTATTGTTCCAAGGACATTGGAAACGTAAGTCAGGGCAAGTATTTTTGTTTTTCGGGTAATGACCCTGTTCAGATCGGAGTTAAGGTTTCCCTCTCCGTCTATGTCTATTATTTTAAAAGTTGCTCCGCTTTCAAGTGCCAAGGTTTGCCAGGGAACGAAGTTTGAATGGTGCTCCATGATTGTAGTTGCGATTTCATCCCCAGAAGACACTATCTGCCTCCCCATGGAATATGCCACTAAATTCAAGGCTTCGGTTGTATTGCGTGTAATGACTACTTCGTTTGGTCTTCCGCCAATGAATCTTGAAATTGCCGCTCTTGACTCTTCATACTTTTCAGTTGCCTTTTCAGATATCTTATATACCCCCCTGAATATATTTGCGCTGTATTGGCTATAATACTCCCGCCCCTTATTAATAACCCTGTTTGGCTTCAGGCTGGTTGCCGTTGAATCGAGATAGGTCAATGATTTGTCAAATTCGAAAATAGGAAAATCCTTTTTTATTTTGGAGACATTGATCATAATTTGCTCTTTATTTCATTGATAAATCCTTCAACCAAAAGTGCCTCGGCATTTTTTTCATCCAAGCCGCGTGTTTTAGCGTAAAACATCTGATCGCTGTTTAGTCTTCCGGTTGTTGAACCATGCGTACAGAAAACATCATTAGCCAGAATCTCTAGATAAGGCTTAGACTCCACAAATGCATGATCGGACATTATTAAGTTTTGATTTTTCTGATAGGCATGGGATTTTTGGGCATCCTTTTCTATCCTAACCAGCCCCCTGTAGTAAAATTGAGATCTGTCGTAGAAGACCCCTTTTATTAGGAGATTAGAGATTGAATCCGGAGAAAGATGATTTTGGAATGTGTTGATTTTAAATTCTTCACTTCCTCGTCCGACAAACAAACCGTAAATATCCAGTTTTACTCCGGGACAACTTATATCAAAGACAAGGTCGCCCGATAAATTTTCAAAATACACAGAATAGTGGCCAGGTTTTTCAAATGAAAGCCTTGACTGTTTTGTGTTGTTTAAATTGATTATTTGCTTCATACTATCATCCTACGCTCCCCGCCATTTCAAGATTTATTAATCGGTTGAGCTCTATCGAATACTCAAGCGGAATTTCTTTGGTAACGGGATCGATGAATCCGTTTACCAATAAGCCTTCGGCGTCGCTTTTTGAAATGCCGCGGGAGGCAAGATAAAAAAGTTTTTCCTCTCCCAACTTTTCAACGGTCGCTTCGTGCTGTACATCCACCCGCTTTTGTTTGATTCTCATTTCGGGATATGTATCGCTTCTCGATTTTTCATCGATCAAAAGGGCATCGCACGATACGTAAACCTTTGAATTGACGGCTGCTGGCGATATTTGGACAAGCCCCCGGTATGATGTCCTTCCACCATCACGGGAAATTGACTTGGAAATTATCCTCGATGAAGTCTCCGGCGCCATATGAATCATTTTCGCTCCGGCGTCCTGATGCTGGCGACTGCCGGCGTAAGCTATGGATAAGACTTCTCCGCGCGCACGTTTACCGACGAGGTAGCAAGAAGGATATTTCATGGTTACTCCCGATCCGATATTGCAATCGACCCATTCCATGACGCCATCCTCCTCCACCCTTGTCCTTTTAGTCACCAGGTTGTAGACATTCCTGCTCCAGTTTTGAACTGTCGTATATCTAACCCGGGCGCCTTTTTTGACAACTATCTCAACCACCGCCGCATGTAGGGATGAGGTGGTATAAATCGGAGCGGTACAACCTTCGATATAATGAACATAACTTCCTTCCTCAGCAATGATTAGGGTGCGCTCGAACTGGCCGAAATTTTTGGCATTGATCCTGAAGTACGCCTGGAGCGGTAAACCCACCTTAACTCCGCGCGGAACATAGACAAATGAACCGCCCGACCAAACCGCGGAATTCAGGGAAGCAAATTTATTGTCGCGTGGCGGGATTATTGTCCCAAAATATTTCTTTACTATGTCCGGATACTTTCTCAACGCGGTGTCCATATCGCAGAAGATCACGCCAAGTGAGGTAAGCTCCTTCTGGATGCTTTCGTAAACCACTTCGGACTCGTACTGAGCGGAAACACCGGCCAAAAATTTTTTCTCCGCTTCGGGAACGCCTATTTTGTCATAGGTCTCCTTGATTTCAGGGGGAAGCTCTTCCCATGAATTCATCCGGCTATCGGTCGGCTTTATATAGTAATAAATATCATCAAAATTAATTTTGGATAGGTCGGCCCCCCATTTAGGCATCGGTCTGTCTTTAAAGGCGTGGTATGCATCCAGCCGGAACCTGGTCATCCAGTCGGGTTCCTTTTTCATGCTGGAAATTTTTTTAACGACGCTTTCGTCTATGCCTTTTTTTGCCTTGTATACATGGGACTCGGGCATCGAAAAACCGTATTTGTAGTCAAAGTTGAGGTTATTTTGTGGCATAGTTCTCGTAGCCTTTTTTTTCTATCTCAGCGGCTAATTTATGATCGCCCGTTTTGACGATGCGCCCCCCCATCATAATCATGACTTTATCCGGCCTTATGTGTTTGAGAATTCGGTTATAGTGGGTAATCAATAGGATTGTTTTCCCGGTCTTTATCTCATTTAATGCCGATGCGATTACCTTAAGTGAATCTATATCAACTCCGGTATCGATTTCGTCAAAGATGAGGAACTTCGACTCAAGAACGACAGCTTGCAAAAGTTCGAGCTTTTTTCTCTCTCCACCCGATGCCCCTTCATTAAGTGATCTGGAAATCAATTCCTGTTTAATTTTCAGTTTTTTTGAAAGCGCATCGATCTGTTTGCGGACCGCGAGCGGGTCCTTGACACCGCTTAGAGCCAACCTCAGCAACTGGAAAACTGTAACGCCGGAAAGGGAGAACGGCGATTGGAAAGCCAGGAATATCCCATTCTTGGACCGGATGTCGGGAGCTGTCTTGGTAATATTTTTTTTTAGGAAAGTTATTTTTGACCTGCTGGACACGGAGTACGACGGATGTCCGGCAATCGCATTAGCAAGGCTTGATT
>CAZVQH010000005.1:0-15404 GCA_964629205.1 uncultured Gammaproteobacteria bacterium | reverse complement strand
GCAGGTAATATAAGATGACTATCACAACGAGTGAAAAAAACACCGAGGTTAATCTTCCCCAAACTTCAATCGGAATGACAGGGGCGAGCTTATGAAGACCGGCAAAAATGGCGTTATAGATGGGAACTTCAACCATGCGATAGCCTTCAGGATTTTCCATTCCCGACTGGACGTTTGAAAGATCGTCATAACGCGGCTTCATGATGTCTATGCCGTCTTTCACGAAATTTCGGGCGACCGCAGCCGTGTCGACCTGCCTCCATGAATGAAAATCCGCAAGAGGCGTTGCTATCTTATATAGCCTCAATATCAGGGCGAGGGCAATAACCAAGCCAAGTATCAATAAATCCAATTTTTTGAAATTATTTTCCTTCATTTTTGGTTATTTTGGAAGGTATGAGGGAATAATATCCCACAAATATTCCGGCAAGAGTCCAGAAAGTGTATGCGACTTTTGAAGCCTCAAAAACGTCAATATAGGTGGCGTTGATCATAAGTGCGCCCAGTCCGAATATGAATCCATATGCAATCAGTCCCTTATTCCATAGCACCTTGACAATCGTGCCTAAAAGGCCTAAGAACGCTAACGTTCCGAACAATCCGAATTCACCGATCCACCTCAGATAATCGTTGTCGGTCGCTTCGGTTATCGATGAAGGTCCGGTTCCCAGGAAAATATTTTTTTTGAATGCTTCGATGGCTCTTGGCCATTCGACTTGAAGGCGGGTTGCGAACGAAATATCGGACACAACCGAATTGACAGGTTTAAGATCAGCGCTTACCGTTGCCGCAATCTGTTCTTTTTGAACTTCAGTCAGCACCTGTCCGGCAGCCGAAGCTTCGGCTATTTTTTCCTGGACGACGCGCGCTTTGAGAGCATCAAGGTCTATTGACGGTGCAGCGCCTTTTTCCTGATTCTTGATGGGAACATAAAACGATCCCGCAGGAAGCTCTTTAGTGGTTATGGTTTGTCCTACATAGACAGCTCCGGTTTTCTCGTCAACCAGAATTCGTCTAACTTGAAGAGTTTTGAGGAATCTGTCGGTCAGTTCGCCGGTTGTCAGAACCAGTGCCGCAGTCAGAAGAACTACAAAAACGGTAAACAGGTACTTCCTTATCCAGATGAGAAAGGCAACCGTTGCAACCACATAAGCACCAAAAGAAATTCTCGATGAGGTGTAAAGCAGTACAACCAGCGCTCCGACGAAAAGCCAGAGGTATTTCTTTTTGCTGCTGAAAAAATAAAAGCTCAATATAAGAGGAATGGCCATAACCAGATACGATGCCAGATCATAATGGCCTGCAAAGGTTGAGGAAATTCTTGCCTCGGGCGTCAGATAAAGCAGATATCCTTTCGCGTATTCAGGATTCATCGTCTGGACGGCCGGAAAGTTGAGGAATTTCTGGCCCAGCCCGTAAGCAACAACGAGAAACACCGAGAAGAAGTAAAACCCCATCATCTGGAAAAAATCCTTTTTTGTTTTGATGACCGATGCCGCCACAAAAAAAGGAATCATATATTCTATCCGGCGCAGAAAATGAAGGATTCCCAGGTGGGGGAATTCGATAGACTTTGAAACATAAATTCCCCATGCGGTTGAAGTTCCAACGGCAACCCAGAAAAGTCCGATTAGAATAACGAAAAGCTTATTAAGAACGACTTTTTTTCTCAAAACCTGAATAAAGAAAACAAGCGTGAGCAGAACAAGGTAGAAGTCCTCAAATCTTACCGCTATATATGTGTAGTTGATAGTCTTGAAAGGTAGTTTGGGCCACAAAGGCGCTAAGAATATAAAAAAAGTGATAAGTATCTTTACCAAATTGTCATCAAGATTTTTAAGAAATTTTGAAAGCTTCTCCATAAGTGCTTATAAGATATTGGTTATTTTTAATTCTACCAATTAAATAGGCAATCGCTGCCTTAAATTTTAATATAAGATGCAGTCCTACCAAATCAAGCCAGGAATAATGTTTTTTATAGAAGAACAGAAATCCCCGATAGACCTGCAGGATGGGGAACGTCTTGCCATTTGATGAAGCGCTCCCCAGGTGTATGATTTGGGAGTCGGGATAAAAATAGGTATTCAAATTTTTCTTTGCAGCCCGATAAAGGAGGTCGACTTCCTCCATATACATGAAGATTTTTTTATCAAACCCGCCGAACCGTTGGTAAATTTTTTTTGTGGTCAGAAAACATGCGCCGGAAACCCAGTCTACTTTCATAAATCTATCCGGGCTAGATCTGGTATAGCCCCAATAATCGCCTTTAAGCAGGAGTGAAGCGAAAACTACCGGCAGAGTAAAAAAACGCGCTGCCGATGCTTGAGGAGTTAGGTCGCGGTTGAGGAGTTTGGGACCCAAAAAATGAATCCATTTTTGCCTCTCCCTGTAAAAGCTAAAGAGTTTGTCGATTGCGCGATTGAGTACAATAGTGTCGGAATTGAGAAGCAGTATGTATTCTCCCTTAGACCTGCTGACCGCATAGTTGTTTCCCCGCCCGAATCCCAGATTCTCACCGGTTTGAAAATAGACAAGATGGTTGGATTTATCAGCGGCCATTTTCTGAAGCATTTCGCCCGACCCGTCATGGGAATCGTTGTCGGCAACGATTATCTCGTATTTTATTTTCGAACTGGCCAGAGATCGGTTAACAGACTCGATGCAATCTTTGGTAATCCTCTTGGTGTTATATGACACTATGACAATCGAAAGATCTGGTTTTGACATCCAGATATTATATAATATGTAGGTAATATTGAAAAGAAGTCAGCATAGCTCAGCGGTAGAGCTCTCGTTTCATAAGCGAGTGGTCACAGGTTCGAATCCTGTTGCTGACACCAAAAACCTCCTCAAAAACTCAGTCCGGTCTTCAAAAACTTATCGGGAAACTTCAAATATAACTTCTTGAATTCCTTGAATTTTTCAATTCCCTCCTTGAATGATTTTTGATCCTTGGCAAAAGTCAGTCTCAGCCAATAGCCCATTTTTTTGTCCCATGTTTTCTGATTGAATCCGAAGCAGGGTCCGATTTCGGTTTTGACCCCCGAGCACAGAAAAAAATTAATCATAAAATCAAAGCTGTTTACGCTGTCAAGTCCCGAAATTTTGACTATGGTATTGAATGCGGATTTCTTGGGGAATTTGCTTTCGACATCGGTTCCGAGGGCTTTTATAGCCAGGTCATATGTGCTGGAGTAATAACCCATAAGCGATTTGTAGTATTTAAGATACTGACCCACTTCGTTTTTAAGCTTAACTAGCGGATTATTTGATATTGCGGGGATCCCCTTGAAGTCTTCATAAATTCTTTCAATCTTGACGTCCGGATTCTGTCTCGATGCCTGAATAAAACAGTCGAGGGCAATCAATCCTGTAAAGTTTGATGCAACCGAATATGAACTCCGTTGTTGGGAAATCACCGAAGCGGCATCGATCAGTTCCTTATTCTTTGAAAACATGTATCCGATTCTTAAGCCGACAAGATTTTTTGATTTGGAGTAACCCTTGATGATGACAAGGTTTTCCAAGGCGCAATTGGCGAGGGCTACTTTGTCGGATTGGGTATATTTCTCCGGTTCAAACACAAGCTCACCGAAAAGCTCATCAGCCATGACGATTATATTTTTGTTTTTTGCCCGGTTTATAATCCTTTCTATTGCTTTTCGTTCGTAAACTTCACCGCTAGGGTTGGCGGGGTTCGTGATAATTACCATTTTGACATCATTGGTCATCCCGGAGATAAGGGAGTCGACATTGACAAATGAATATTCCTTTTCCTTGAAAGTCGGTTCAACCTCCTTAAGTTTTATGCCATAGTATTTAGCCGCGAACTTGTACAGATAGTAGTTTGGTGACTGGATGAGCACTTTGCTTTTGGGATAATACTTGCTCAAATACTCGAAAACAATGGTAATTGCGCCGGTTGATCCTTCACTCATGCAAAAATCCTCCTCATTGTAAATTTTTCCCCGCCGAAACTTATAGTTTTCGTAAATCGCAAGCGCCGCTCTTGCCTCGGCGTTACCTTTTGAAGGGTAGTAGCTCCTGTAGTATCGGTCGTTTTTGAAATCGCGGACAATCTGCCTGATATATCCCTTATAAGCCTTGCGGTCGGATACTCCTGAGGAAATTTCATTTACGGAAATACCCCGGGCACGGATCAGCTCAAGAATTTTTGGATTGCCGTATATTGAACGCCTTAAGTTATTAAATTCCAAATTACGGTTTTCGGGAATGATCTCATCGGTAATAATGTTTTTGGCCCGAGCGAAATATGCTTCCCCCGGAATGGTTACTTTTTTCATACTTGGCTGTCAAATCTAATTTGTAATACCGGAAATCTGTTTGGATCTCCGAACTTTCTCTCCTGATAGAATTTTGTGAAACTGACCAATCTGGTAAGTGCTTCCACCAAGTCATTGCGTGATGATGCGTATGTAATCCGTGGCCAGACGCCTAGTTGGTTATCCCAGGTATTCTGGGAAATCCCGAAACAAGGTCCGACTTGAGTATAAGTTGCCGTCGTATACATAAGTTTTGCAAGAAAATCCATGGAATCATTATTGCCTCCAGGATCCGCCAACTTTACAAAAGTGTTGAATGCCGCCCGGTCGGGCGACCAGGATAATGCCGTGCCTTCGAGCATGCTTCTTACAATTTCCAGATTGCCGCGGTAGTATTCCAGGACCGAGTCATCCCAAGTCGTCCATTCTTGGTACATTTTGAGAAACCCCTCCTTGCCGAAGGAAAATCTCTGATTATCCATAAGAAAACCGGCGATGGAGTCAAGCGAGGTTGACGGATAATCCATCTTAATCCTTTTGGTTTTTCTGGCCAATCCCTCAAAACTCAGTATCGGTCCAAGAGTAAGTCGGGGATTGCACCTTCGGGACAAAACCGTATTTTCAAGCGATTCAACTAGGCGTTTATCGCTTGCGGCGACAAACCCGATTCGTTCTCCTGCGAAATTTTTAGTTTTTGAAAGCGAATCGACGACAATAATACGATCAAGAGCTCCCGATTCAGCGGCTATCTGCAAAAGGCGAGATCTGTAGTTTTCAGCCTCATCAAAATACATATTCTCGAATATGCCGTCAAAAAGAACGTATAAGTTTTTCCGTTTTGCCAAATCGACTATTCGAGTCAACTCAAGATCACTGTAAGTTTCGCCGTTTGGGTTATTGGGTATTGTGACAACAAGAGCGCTGGTATCTTTGGGAAGCGAATTTTCAATT
Source organism: uncultured Gammaproteobacteria bacterium (assembly GCA_964629205.1). Classification (GTDB taxonomy): domain Bacteria; phylum Patescibacteriota; class Microgenomatia; order UBA1406; family GWC2-37-13; genus GWC2-37-13. The sequence goes on along the minus strand of CAZVQH010000005.1, from coordinate 10,170 downwards.
TCACGTGCAGTCGGGAAAAATTTAGCTTCCTCCTTAGATCCTGAGGGACTTCCGGCCAACCTTTCAATCTTCAAGCCCTTTTGAAAGGCCGAATACGGACCCGTGTAGTATGAAAGCCCCAAAAATACCGCCCGGGAGCCGGGAGCTATTTTTGCAAGCGCTTCCATGAATAAATCGATTCCTTCAGTCGCTCCTTCGGTCACAAATACTCCCGACTCCGGAAAAAAGTCACCTTCGGGATCTATCCGCGAGTCCATAATCGCTTTTATGCCCCGACGGGTTTCGCTTGTCCCGTTCGGCGCGGTATAGTTCAGGGTCAAGTCGGGGTTTTCCGTTCCCATTCTAAGCAGCTTTTGATAGATCGAAGGCGCTTCGACCAGACCCACACCGGGTCCGAGCTTTAATTTTGTTGACAGGCTCGACCATCCCGGAATCTTTTTTTCCCCAACCCGATTGACTTGACTGAGGGCGTCTTTTTCCCTCGATCCGCCAATGATCTCCTCGTTGAAAAAATATGCTCCGGCGGTGTCGGCGAGAGACGACTTGTCGCTGTTGATCCTTGAATTGTCATTTGCCTCAATCATGCTTAAATCAAGCTGTCGTGCAAGGGAACCGGATTTAACTACATCCATAATAAGTCCGGGATAGTATTTTTGGGCGCGCTCCAAATTACACATCGCTCGCTTGACAAGATCAGAGACGCCGGTTTTGTTTGCCTCAATAACTTTCGCCAATTTTAAATATTCCATAATAATTTTTTAAATTTTGGTAACGGCATCAGATTCCTTTCCATAAAAAAACCCGCCTTCTTCGGCGGGGTAGGGAATCGACGCTTTTTGTTAATTACATAATAAGGACTACCCCGCGCTGACGCAGGGTATGATGCTTTTCCGAATTAATGTCTGATTTTTTCATGCCTGTATTCATATTAACGTGTTAACATGATAACATATGACTTTTCGTGTGTCAAGTGATATACTTTAAACATGAAAGATTTTCAGCATTACAAACCCCGGAACGAAAAGGAAAAATTTCTTTTCAGGTCGTTTCTAAAATTAAAGAGCGAGCAGGAAATCGCGAATTTTTTGCGGGATTTGCTGACCGTCAAGGAACTTGAGGAATTTGCAAACAGGCTTGAAATGGCAAAACTTTTAAAAAAGGGAATTCCGTATGTAAAGATAGCTGAGAAGCTTGGAGTTTCAACAACTACGGTAACGCGTACTGCCCATTGGCTTTTCAGGGGTTCCGGCGGTTACGATAAGGTCCTGGAATGATTATTTCCAATCCGGTTTGTAGTATTTCTTTCCTATCAAATTCTTAGGCAGATATTCCTGGGTTACTTTTTTACCCGTTTGTTTTTCCACAATCCATGGATAGCGGACATGTCCCTGACCATATCCCAATGACTTCATGACCCGGTTTGGCGCATTTCTCAAGTGGAGCGGAATCGGATCAAGATTCTCGGTGTCGATATCAGATAAGGCCGCCATAACTCCACCGGATGAAGCTATGGATTTTTTTGCGGTTGCGAGATATGTTGCCGCTTGAGCAAGAATCAGAGACGCTTCCGGCCAGCCTATCATATGGCATGCTTGCATGGCGGATGTTGCCACAACCAGGGCCGTCGGCTGGGCATTGCCGATATCTTCAGCTGCGAATACAACAAGGCGGCGCGCAATAAATATCGGATCTTCGCCGGCCTTGATCATACGGGCCAGATAGTGGAGGGCGGCATCGGGATTGCTGCCTCTCATGGATTTTATGAATGCCGATATTGTGTCGTAGTGCCAATCTCCCTTTTTATCATAGTAGATCGCTTTTCTCTGTACCGCTTCCTCGGCTGATTTGAGGGTTATTTTTTTTGATATTGAGGCAGCCAATTCAACTGCATTAATAGCGGCCCGGGCGTCGCCGTTTGCGGTCTTTACAAAGTGAGTGATGGCGTCCGGGCTCCATGTGTGTTTAGGAAAAAGTTTGATAGCCCGGGATACAATCGTTTCGACCTGCTTTTCGTCAAGCGAATGAAGAACGAAAATCTGACTCCGCGATACCAATGGCGCAATCACTTCAAAACCCGGATTTTCGGTTGTGGCTCCGATCAGGGTAATCGTCCCGTCTTCGACATGGGGCAGGAAAGCATCCTGTTGAGCCTTATTGAAACGGTGGATTTCGTCTACGAAAAGCACGGTGGGCTTTTGGAAAAGCCCGAAGTTTTTCTTCGCTTCCGCAATAATCTTCCTAATCTCGGGAACTCCGCCACCGGCAACCGCCGAGAATGGTACGAAATTGGCGTCGATGTGGTTGGCGATTATCCGGGCGAGAGTCGTTTTTCCGGTCCCGGGCGGTCCCCAGAAAACCATAGAAATGACTCTCTTGTTTTCAATCATCCGCCTTATCGGCTTGCCCCGGCCAACCAGATGTTCTTGTCCGACGAATTCATCAAGCGTGTGGGGTCTGAGCCTTTCCGCAAGTGGTATGTCCATAGGTGAATACTTGTTCACCTACAATGATAGGGGAGAGATTTTTTAAAATCAAGAGGCAAATAGCTGTTATAATTTTCTGTATGAAAACCATTGATTTAACGCAAAGTCTTTTTGATCGCATGCCCGTATATCCGGGTGATCCCGAAGTGATCATAAAGGAAATCCATACACTCGACCGCGAAGGTTGGAATTTGCGCAATGTGACAATTACCACGCATATTGGCACCCATGTAAATATTCCATACCATATGGTCAAGGATGGAAAGAAACTTGATGAATATGAATTGGATTCTTTTATGGGTAAAGCAGTCCTTTACCGTGAAGGCATGGAATTCAGTCGTGACTTGGGAGTCATATTTTCGGATAGAAATATCGACAAACCATTGGCTGAATCCTTAATCAAGAATCCACCGAAATTCATAGGTCTCTCGGAAAAATTTGAGTTCGATATCGATATCGAAAGGATGCTTTTGGAGAACGAAATTATTTCTTATGAGAATCTTGTCAATACCGAAAAACTTCCCCGGGAATTCATTTTTTACGGAGTGCCGCTTAATATTAAGGGAAGCGACGGCTCGCCGGTCAGGGCATTTGCAGTTTTATGAGTAGCATCAAGTTTGTTTATTTCGACATCGGTAATGTAATGGCGGACACCAATGATTATTTTAAAGGGACTGTCTCCAGATTCAATATTTCCCTTTCTGAGTTTATCGAATTCTGGAATGGCGGAAACGGAGCTGACGGAATGACCCGCGGAAGAACGACAGCCCAGGAATTCTGGAAAACCGCAATCAGTAAATTTGAATTAAAAAATGCCGAAGACTTCGATTTCCTGGAAAGCTGGCTAGGGGATTACAAACCCATAAAGAAAACCCATGATCTTGCAGTGAGGCTTTCAAAATATTACCGGGTTGGTTTGATCTCAAATCTCTATCCCGGGATGATAGATGAACTTATCAAACGTGGATTGGTCGCCAATCTTGATTATTCGGCGGTTGTTCTGTCCTGTGAAACCGGATTTCGAAAGCCGGAAAGGGAAATTTACGAAATTGCAACAAAAAAAGCCGGCGTTTTACCTGAAGAGATTTTTTTTATTGATGACCGCGACGATTTTGTTGAGGGGGCGAAGGCCTACGGATGGAAAACGGTAAGGTTTAACTATGAAGAAATAGATAACGCCATAAGTTCGATCGAAAATATCCTTTTTGGATTAAAGTAACCCCATTTTTTCCCGGACTTCCCTCACGGTGTTCCCGGCGATTTTTTTTGCCTTTTCCGCGCCTTCTTTTATCACCCGGTCCACATATGCTTTGTTTGCGGCTATTTCGGACCTCTTATTCTGGAAAGGTGCAAGCTCGCCGTAAATTGCTTCGGCAACGGCATCCTTAAGGGTTACGAATTTAAGTGTACCCGATTCAAACTCCCGTTTGTAGTTTTCCACCTGATCGGGGATGAACAATTGGGCAAAAGTAAACAGCGATTTAAGTCCTCCCGTCATTTCGCCTCCGGATGAAGTCGCAGTCGGAATGGATCGGACCTTTTTCCTTATTTCATCAAGGGAGTCGGTAAGGTTTATATAGCTTCCTTCGATCGATTTCCCCATTTTCCCTTCACCGGTCAGGGAGGGGACATATTCCCCCTTGGTCGCGAACCTTACCGGTTCCGGGAAATCGGTTCCGTAAACCTGATTCATCTTGCGTGCAATTTCCCTTGCCACCTCCAAATGCGGCTCCTGGTCTATTCCAACCGGGACAAGTCCCGACTTATAGATCAGAATGTCAGACGCCATAAGGACGGGATAGTTAAGCAACGCCATCGTATTGGAATTTGCGTGCTGTTTGACTTTGTCCTTATAGGTCGGAAGATGTTGCATTCTGGCGATTGAGACAATCGAGGAAAAGTAAAATGCCAATTCCAAGTGCTCGTTCACTTCGGCTTGCTGGAAAATTATGCTCCTTTGCGGGTCAAGTCCAGCTGCCAGATAGTCAATTATTATTTCCCGACGGTTTACTTTAAGCTCCTCAATCTTGTATGGGGTTGTGATTGTGTGGACGTCCGCGACCATATACAGGGTCTGATATGAGCTATCGTTCTGCAATTCGATCATACCCTTTATCGCTCCCAAATAATTTCCCAAATGAAGTCTGCCCGTTGCTCTTATTCCAGAAAGAACCCGCTTTAAAGAAGTAGATGTTTCCACGGTTACGACCTTGATTTCAGCTATATCAACCTTATGGCTTTTCGGTAATTTCAACAAATCCGAAGTTTTATGCAATATGCTTACCGTAAAACTTCCGGAACCTGCCTGGACATATTCTTTTTCAAATATCTTGGTATCGATATATGTTTCCTTTACTTGGGGTATTCTCATGCGCGCGGCACCGGGTTGAAGTCCCGTAAGTTCGGAAAACTCCCTGTCGGTTGCCATTTCCAATGTTTTTGTTTGAACAAGTTTCTTGAGTTTTTTAAGACTGATTTTGCAGTCGTCTCGCCTGATAACCGCAATATACCCATCGTCAACTTTATAGATCAAAGTTGACGCTCCGTCAGAGTAGGAAAGATTACAGTACTTAAGGACATCTTCAACCTCCTTGAAATAAGGGTGTTCAACTTTCCTGTATCCGATTCCGATATTTTCCAAGTCTTCAAGATATTGATCGACCACAGCGTCTATCATAGTGAATAAATTCTAACACAATCGAGCAAACTTTTAATAACTGGTTTGGAGCGGGTAAAGTAGAATTTTCCCTTCTTATGGAACATTGCTTTTTTCCCGTCTACGACAATCATCCTTTGATATTTGGCAACTTCGCCGCCGTAAATCGTCGTTGCATATTTATGCTTTTTCCGAATTTCCTCAAATGATTTTTTTGACCCGTATGTAAAGCGGGTTATCTCAATGCCCCTTCTTGATATTCCGGCAAGAGTCCTGTGGTACTCCGTCGGCAAAGGTCTCATCAACTCTTCCTCCGAGTCCATGGTCATGATAATTTTTTCCTCTGCAAGGGCAATAAGCGACATGACCTTGCCAACGACCGTCTCTTTTTTTATTTCCGTTGAGGCTCTCATGGTTGTTGATAAAACATATAACGAAAGACGGAGTAAACAGGCTTGCCCGACGCGTCATGCAAAACGGAATTATCTGCTTTTATGGGGATGGATCTTATAACTACGCTTTCAGCGCCTTTTGCGTAATTCAAGGCAATCTGAAGTCCGCGAGAGTCGTAACGGTAAAACGGTATCGGTGTTGGTTGGTTCGGGATATACATGTGGAAAACGTCATCCGTTTCAGGCAGCCCCATATTCCTGAATATTTGATTCAAGGCAGTGGCCATTACGTAATCACGCCCTGATCCGGAGGATTTTTCCAAAGCTGAAAATACTTCTCCTAAGTACTGAAGTTGTTCGTTCCCGACTTGTATCTGAGTATGATCGGTCATTGCGTTTGCGGTGATTGCAAGAAAGGGGTCGGGATATATCGGCGTCGACTCGTCCGTCAGTCTTTTTATGAGCAGGTTGTTAAAGTCCTGAGACTTAGTATCCACGTTCATCAATAATCCAAGCTCATCTTTAGGCAGATTTAATGCCATTGACAAAGATATGGTACGGACTTCATGTCCGGTTCCTTCAACCGCGCTCATCAGTGCTTCAAGCTCTTTGATTTCGAGAGTATCTTCCATATTTTCGAGCACTTCCTGTCTGGTTATAAAGTTAATGACCCTGGAACCGTGCCTCAAAGCGGCTTTCACTATGAGTGATGCGGTATTTTCAAGATGGGGTCTTACGGTTTCTGCCGCTTTGGAGACTGTCCCATTGCCTTCAGGGTCGATTCCGGTCAGGAAAAAACCGACATCGGGCAAATTAACATCAGAAATTTTGACCTGCCCATCGTTGGTCAGAAAAAAATCTGTCTGGAAATATAAAGGCAGAAAGTTTTTTTTTGTTTGGGTTACAACTCCCAGCTTTTTCGCGATTGAGTCGCGAGTTTTGCGTGCCATGTCGGCGAAGTCGGAAGCAATTCCATTACCTCTTTCAAGAATTTTCTGGTAAGTATTTGCACCAACGAGTATCGGTTCTTTGGGAAAGGAAGGATGGATAAAAAATAGCCCTTCGCGTCCCACTCGCGCATCCCTTTGGACATCTATACCGGCTTCACGGCCGGCGAGAACGAGTCTTTCATAGGCGAGCTGGGCTTCCCGGATATCGCTTTGGGCAAATCGTTTTTTCACTTCTTCAATCCCCGAAACTACCTGTGCGGGATAGTTCCTGTGTTTGAGTTGATTTTCAAGGTGAGCCTCAACTATGCAAAATCCGGATTGCCCCGAAATGAAATAGCCGGCGGCACCTGTCTCACCCTTCGGATCAAGGTCGTGAGTCAGAAACTGTCCGACGCCCTGGTGGGTGGTTATGCTGGTCCTGGGTAATGCGGCCCCGGTTTTTATCATGCCGATCAATTCTTGGCTTCTGGGCATGAAACGGTCGCGTACAGCATCCGGCGGGCTTTTCCTAAGGAGCGTGAATTCTTTATTCATCTCGGAGGCGGTTCCGGGCGCCGGGTTTCCGACAAAATTCTCCGCGGGTTCAAAAAACATGGAATAGGGAAGTCCCGCCGCCTTAACCCTTCCGCCCCGACTCATTGAATATAAGTTCTCGCTCATAAGGACTTTTTCAGTAATTTTTCATAAACATTTTCGACATCTTTGTCGCCGCGGCCTGACAGATTTATTACGACGATATCGCCCTTCCTTAGGCTTGAAGCGCGTTTGATGCCGTATGCGACGGCATGTGCAGATTCAAGGGCGGGTATGATCCCTTCTGTTCTTGAAAGTTCAATAAATGCCTCGACCGCCTGACGATCAGTCGCGTCTGTCACCTGAAGGCGGCCGGCTTCTTTCAGATATGCCAGCTCGGGGCCGACTCCTGGATAGTCCAGACCGGACGCGGCACTGTATGACTCCCTAATCTGTCCTTCAGTGCCCTTCATGACCAAAGTGTTGAAGCCATGAATCACTCCCTCTCTTCCGGTTCCAAGCGCTATACCATGTTTTCCGGATTTTTTTCCCAGACCTCCCGGTTCGACCGCGATCAGTTTAACTTTTTCGGTTTTTATGAACTCGTAAAAAGCTCCCATAGCGTTACTTCCTCCGCCAACACAGGCGATTATACTTTCCGGAAGCTTTCCTTCTCGCGCCATTATCTGCTTTTTTATTTCGCGGCCGATTATCTTTTGAAAGTCACGAACCATAACCGGATACGGATGTGGGCCGACTGCCGAACCCAAAAGATAATAGGATTCGGGCTGAGTGATGTATGATGTCAAAGCAGCATCAACGGCATCTTTCAAAGTGCCTTGGCCCTGAGTTACGGGAATTACCCGTGCCCCAAGAATCTTCATTCTGTATACGTTCGGTTTCTGGGCGGAAATGTCGCGCGCCCCCATGTATATGTCGCAACTCATCCCGAAGTAGGCGGCAATTGTTGCCGTAGCCGTCCCATGCTGGCCAGCACCGGTTTCGGCGATCAATTTCTTTTTCCCTAAATATTTGGCGATAAGACCTTGACCGATAACATTGTTTATTTTATGGGCGCCGGTATGATTTAAGTCTTCGCGTTTAAGATAGATGCTTGCCCCGCCGACTTTTTCAGTCAGGTTTTGAGCATAATATAGAGGGCTGGGACGACCGGCATATTCCCTATACATATAAGCAAGCTCCCGCTTAAATCGTCCATCTTTTTTTAGACGGTTGTATGTACTTGCCAGATCGTTCAAAACTGATTCCAGTTGAGGAGGGGTAAACCTCCCGCCGAACTTGCCGAAATAACCTTTTTTGTCTGGAAAATTGTATTTTTTCATAATCTGAGTTTAAAAATAAATCATTAATAATAAAAAAAACCTCTGCGTGAAGCAGAGGATTGATCCACAAAAAAAACTTCTGCTTCACCAGAGTAGGTCATCCCACCAATTGTTATTGTTAGATTTATTCATGTTATATTTTTTTGAAACGTCCAAGTTTCAATTCACGGCTGCCCCGGGTTACGGTCGCAACTCCAACTTCGAGTCTTTTGGCAATTTTTTGGTGGGGGATTCCTTTTTTGAGCATTTTTACAATCTGGAGCCTTGATGCTAACTCATGAATTTCCTTAGGTGTCAGAATTCCTTTCAAGAACTCTAACATTTCCGAGTAAGACTTTTGAGTCAAAAATGCTTTCGTCAACTCCTCCACCGTATTCATATTGATACTAGTATACTAGTACACAATATTATTGTCAAGGGATAATTTGCGGAGAAAAAATTATATTTTCCGGCTATCCAGAATGAACGTAACCGGTCCGTCGTTGACGAGTTCGATTTCCATGTAGGCGGAAAAGCGCCCGGTTTCAACTCGCACACCAGTAGACTTGAGTTGTTTGATAAACAGGTCGTAAAGTTTTTCCGCCATTTCGGGCTCCATGGCTGTGAAAAAATCCGGCCTGCGTCCGCCTTTAAGGGATGAAGCGAGAGTAAACTGAGAAACTACCAAAATTTCCCCCGAGCTGTCTAGGATCGAAAAGTTCATTTTGCGTTTCGGGTCGTTCATGATCCTCAGTTTTACGATCTTGTCGGCGAGTTTTATTGCGTCGCGGTCTTCATCTCCCTTTTTTATTCCTAAAAAAACCACAAATCCGGATGCGATTTCAGAGTGAAGTTTCCCGTCTATCACAACACGACCGCTTTTTACGCGTTGGATCAGGGCAATCATATTTTTTTATGTTCTTTCATCATGCACATATTCATGACAACTTCCAATCCTGCCTTACGCGCCGTCTCAGATGCCGTTTCATTGACAATGCCCTCCTGCATCCAAACAGCCCGAGCACCTTTTTTTATTGCTTCGTCGACAATTCCGTCAATATATTTCGACTGTCGGAATATGTCAACGACGTCGACCTTTTCTTTGACTGCCGATAAATTGGGATAACTTTTGATCCCCATAAAACTGCCGATATTCGGATTGACGGGTATAATCCTAAAACCCCGACTTATCAGGTATTCTGCCACGCGGTAGGATGGACGGTCCGGTTTATCGGAGAGGCCGACAATGGCGATTGTTTTTATTGATTTATAGAAATCTGGGAAATTGATCATAACCTGACGTTTTGATAGGGATCTCCACCTTCATGGTTGCAATCCACGCAGTAGAGGGTATTTAAGGGGTCCCGGATTACGGTTTTTTCTTTCATCTCCGCACCGGGAAAATTGGCGGGGACCATTTTGTCGTCTGCTCCAACCGGTACGGGCATTTTTTGAATATGCGATTCCTTAGGCTCGGTTCCCTTTATAAAATATTCAAACCTAGCCGAACAATTCTCCTTGCCGTCATCTCCCTTTTTCATCAAATCTCCGGAGTCCCAGCACACCTGCTGACCGACGACGGTGTCGGGCCTGACAGGCCATAAATCGGGCTGCTCCTTAAGAACGTTTGTCATTACTTTATTCCATATCGGGGCAGCTCCGGTGACTCCTGATGAAAGATAAGGATTCATGGGGGAATTGTCGTTATTGCCGACCCAGACGGCTGTCAAAAAATTGGGGGTATATCCGATCGTCCAGTTGTCGCGCTTGTCATCGGTGGTTCCGGTCTTTACCGAAACGGCATGACCTCTAACGTTAAGAAACGAGGATTCGCCGAATGCCTGGGTTCGGGCG
>CAZVQH010000004.1:0-16149 GCA_964629205.1 uncultured Gammaproteobacteria bacterium | reverse complement strand
GAGCCTACCCTGACACCTGTTTTCTTGTCGAATTTTTTTATCAATTTTGCGGATGCCGAATTATAGAGGCGGACGTCGTCTGTGCCCTTCTTAAGTGAACTCTGCCCTCCGATCCATGTGACGATATTTCCGCCGATAGAAACCGTTCCCCTCGCCCTGATTTTTTTGGCATAGATCTTCCCGCTTTTCGTATATAGAATGGGCTCATCGCTTGATGGCAGTCCGATCACTTTACCGTCCCGAAGGCAAAAATGGAAAGGGTAATCCTTAGGCTCGCGGTCAACATTATCAATCAGGAAAAAGAATGAACCGTTGACAACGGCAATGAAATCCTTGTTTTTCTCAAAGTAATTGAGGAGGTAATAAGGCTTCTTCTCTGAATGAATTATCGGGGTCAAACCATCGGCTTCCGAATTCCAATACAGATCGTAGACATTGCTGAAATTCCCCTCACCCAATTCCATAGAGAAAGTCTTCAGGAAAACCCCTTTGTGTATTTCTTTGACCGATGGATCTATCCTGTGGACAATTGTCTGGGTATTTTTTCCAATATTCTGGATGTCAACGTCGAAGCCCGATTCCTGCTGATACTTATTCCTTTCATCCAAGTTGTACTTTTCAATATTGTCGAAGTCTATCATGCCTTGATTTCGAAGACCATAGTATAATAAATTGTTCACAAATATTCAAACTCGCACCTATTTTATGCTTGTTAATACCGAAGAAAAAATTGACGCGTCAATAGACCTACCGGACAGTAACCTTAAAGGATCCAAGGGATTTACTGAAGAACGATTCTGGAAAAATTACTTCGATTATCTGAAAGGAAAATCCGCAATCATTTTCTCTCCGCATTTTGACGACGCGGTTCTTTCCGCCGGCAGTCTGATATCCGGATTGTTGGATAATCAAATTCCAGTAACCGTCATCACCGTATTCACGGAAGCGACCTCAGGAATTTCCTCCAATTCCACCAGAACAATATTAAAGCGGGCTGGGTTTGAAAACGCGAAAGAGTATTATGAAGCAAGAAAAAATGAAGACCTGAAGGCGCTTAAAAAGCTTGGGGAGGAAATAAAGACGGTCCGGCTTGGTTATACCGATGGCGCATGGCGGAACGGGAAAAACAAACCGTTTTATCCAAACGGCCAGCTTGTGCCGGTTGCCCCTTCCGACAAAGATACTATTGACCTGCTTAAAAATGGTTTTTATACCTACCGGGATCGTGCCAACATTATCCTCGCTCCCCTGGCAGTCGGTGGCCATGTCGACCATAAACTTGTCAGGAACGCAGCGGTCGAGACTTTTAAAGACGTAATTTTTTACCGTGATTTTCCATATTCGGCGTATTCCGGAGATGACAAAGATTTTATTTCACAAAACGGGCTGAAAGCAGTCGAGTGGCACGGGAAATATCTGAAGAAAAAAGAAGCGATTCTGTCTTACAAAACACAACGAGTCAGTCTTTTTCATAGGGGAAGATTGAGACTTCCGTACGAAAAATTTTTCTTCAAAAAAGCGGTCGCCTGACAGAACGTCCGGAATATGTGATATTGATATTTCATCTATTGTAAAATTAATCATGAAGAAAATACTGGTTATGGTTGTCGGAATTTTGTCGGGATTATACCTTATCAATCCTGGCTTCGGAATATTTGAATTCATCCCCGACGGGATACCATTTGTAGGTAATCTTGATGAAGTAACCGCATCGTTCCTTTTGCTTTCTTCGCTTTCGTATTTCGGACTAGACTTGAGGGATGTATTCGGTAAGCCTAGACTGAAGAAATGACACGGAATGCGTCTTTTGCTGCCTCAATATATGAATTGTTTCCATCCAAGTTTTCCCTTACCCAATATTCAAAACCCCAAAAGAATACGGCATCCGCGCTCAACTTCTTGGCCCATTTTGCATTTTCAATGACGTGTGACGCCGTACAACTGTCTTTACCACCCCAGGGTTCCGATTGCAATTCCGTAATCCAAACCGATTTCCCGGATCCCCTGATTGACTTCATCACATTGCTTATTCTTCCATCGGAGTCATCCGGCCTTCGATAGTATTTTTCCTTAAAAAAGGTCTTCCGCGGAACCCGGGGATAAAGGTCCAACCCGACAACATCGGCCAATTCAACCGCGTGTGGAAAATTATTCCGCTTTGTAAGTTCGTTGCCCCACAGATTAATGACAACCGGCCGTTCCGGATCGATTGTACGGACAAGCGATACCTCCCGCCGTAACAGTTGCGAGGAGATTTTAATATGTTGAGGCCCGCTCTGGTCCAGTGGCTCATTCTCAACCTGCCAATATTTGATCCGGGAATAACCTCCCAATTCTCTAACTGTGTGCTTAATGTACGCAAACAGTCTGTCGGCAATTATTTCGGGAGCCGTTTCCGTAATCTCGCCCGTATTTATGGCCGATTTTTCGGCAATATATTCCGGGATGTAGAATTCCGGCCAACGGGGCGCTTTCATCCCAATAGTCATAACAACGTTTATTTTTAATACGGCGCAGGTTTCAAGCAACTGTTTTATTATGCTGAGATTATATTTCCCTTCCGTTTTTTCTATTTCGTCCCAATAACATCCGAGCCTTATCCATTTCAGACCCAGGTTTTTGTATTCGTGCCAAGCATCAGCGAGGGTAATTCCCAATTCCGAAAGATGGCGATGACTGAAAGATGCTCCGATAAGTGGGGATTCCATATTATCTTTACCACCTGTAATGTACTTGTGGCTTTATAAATTCTTCGTAAATTTTTTTTACCTTATCCATCGTTGACTTTTCCAGGGGAGGAAGTTCGCTTGCGCTGCTGTTTTCAAGCACTTGCTTCGCGGTTTTTCCGCCGGCAATGACCGTTGAGACCTCCGGATGCATAAGAATCCACTTTAGGGCGAATTGCGGCATAGTATAACCGGCGGGTATTATTTTTTTCAACTCCTCAACGGCGGAAAGCCCTTTCTCAAAATCGACACCGGCGAATGTTTCCCCTACATCAAAAGACTCTCCCTTACGGTTATATCGCCTGTGGTCATTTTGGGCGAATTTTGAAGTGCTGCCGAATTTTCCCGTCAATAGCCCGCTTGCCAACGGCACTCTCACGATGATCCCGATATTCCGTTTTGCGGCCTCGCGGAAAAACAGTTCCGCGGGGCGGAGTCTGAACATATTAAAAATTATCTGGACTGTTGAAACGTTAGGATACTCTATGGCCTTCAATGCCTCCTCAACCTTCTCAACGCTTACCCCATATTGACGAATCTTCCCAGCTCCAACCAAGCCATCTAATGCATCAAAGACTTCCGGTATGTAATAAACGGGTGTCGGCGGACAATGAAGTTGAAGCAAATCCAGGCAATCAACATGAAGATTGGAAAGGCTCCGTTCCACGAAATTAGTGATATTCTCACTCGTATAACCTGCGGCAATATGGGGACTCAACCTCCTACCTGCTTTGGTTGCAACCGTAAAGGGCGTATTATCCGAACTCCTGAATTTGGCGATCAGTTTTTCGCTTCTGCCGTCTCCATAGACATCCGCCGTATCTATAAATGAAATTCCCGCCGCGGGCAATGAAGACAAAGTGGATATGGCCTGATCCTCAGTGACGTCTCCCCAATCAGCCCCCAATGACCAAGCACCGTAACCGATTTCGGAAACTTTATATCCGGTCTTACCCAACGTCCTGTATTTCATATGTACAGTATATACGTCAAACCGGGGAAGGTTTAATATAATAGTGCATGGATAATTTTTGGAAAAAATTGGAGAGGCCGTTTCTGATCTTGGCCCCGATGGAAAATGTCACCGATCATGTGTTCAGGGAAATTGTTTGTGATTTGGCAAAGCCTGATGTGATGTTTACCGAGTTTACGAGCGCGCACGGATTGGAATCTCCCGGAAGGGAAAAGGTCATGCTTAAATTCAAATACTCCCCTCGTCAAAGACCGATAGTCGCCCAAATTTGGGGAAGTTCTCCCGAGAATATGAAACTAGCTTCCCGTTTAGTCCGCAAATTGGGATTTGACGGCGTCGATATAAATCTAGGATGTCCCGACCGCAATGTTATGAAAAAGTCGGCGGGTGCCGGACTTATCGGAAATTTTGAAGTCGTCGGCAAAATCATCAAAGCAGTCAAGGAAGGTGCCGACGATATGCCAGTCAGTGTAAAAACGCGGCTCAGATACAAAAACGTAACTACCGAGCAGTGGATGGAGTTTTTACTTAAACAAAATGTTGACGCTTTGACAATCCACGGCAGGACACCAGAACAGCAGTCGACGGGTAATGCTGATTGGGAGGCGGTGGGGAGAATTGTTGAAATGAAAAACGTTCTTTCGCCCGACACTGTAATCATCGGCAACGGCGATGTCAGGTCATACGAGCAAGCCGTCGAAAAATACGACAAGCACAGGGTTGACGGGATTATGATCGGAAGAGGAATTTTTTCCAATCCTTGGGTGTTCGAGAAAAAACTTATCTACTCGGAACACCCGAGGGATGATTACATTAATATCCTCCTCAAGCACCTCGACTTGTATGAAGCAACCTGGGGAAAAAGTAAAAACTTCGCTATCCTGAAAAAATTCTTTAAAATGTATGTGAGAAGTTTTGACGGGGCAACCGAACTGCGGGAAAGATTGATGAAGACAAAAAAAAGCTCCGAAATCAGGGAGATTCTAGCCGCCCTCGAACAGTAGGCAGGATTGCGTTTTTCCATTTTTCGTACCCTGCCCGCGACGGATGAAGACCGTCTTCGATATAATCACTCTGCCCAGTCATGGTTAAGCTTACGGGCGAAATATCGGCAACACCCAAACCTCGTTTCTTTCCTTCTTCTTTTATGGCGTTATTGTATTGGGCTATCGACTCAGTAATACCATCCCCCGCCTCTTTAAAAATAGCAGGTGAGTTGGAATAGTCGGGAAGAGTAATCAAAACAATGTTTTTTGGTTTTACCAATACGGATTGCAATTCGTCCAAAAGTTCAACCAGATCTCTCTTGAACTCACCCACCTCCCGTTGTCCGAAGTTGTCATTTGCCCCAATAAATACCGTCACAAAATCCGGCTTCATTATCTTGACGATGGGCAGTTCGATATTTATCGCATCGCGCACCGTAAATCCCGATACTGAGGGATTCCCGATAAGTTCAATATTGAATCCTTCTCTATTCAGATCCTCCACCATAAGGTTCGGCCAACGAGCTTCCTCTTCGACTCCAAGGCCAATCGTATAGGAATCCCCAATACTTACATATCGGATAGGCGCCTTGAATGTATTCAAATTACTTTTGGACGGCGCCATTAATATTAGGTAAGCAAGCGCAACCACCAACATAAAAACCAAAGCAGTTAAATATTTGAGCTTCATCTTTTAACCAATTATATTATTAATTTTGAAATGATAAAATATCATGTGCAAAAAACCGTAATAACTGTTGGCTTGTTAACCGTTTTCCTATTATTAATTGGCTTTTTTATATTTAATAACAAAGCCGAAAATACTGATGATATGAAAAAAAATGTACTTTCCGCGGAATCCAAGTTACCGTTCAAGCTTATAAATAAGAAGAAGAACTATCAGGCAGTCATTGAGACAAGCGAAGGCAAGATGACTCTCGAACTCTACGCCGACAAAACACCGATTACGGTCAGCAACTTCGTATCCCTCGCCAAAAAGGGATTCTATGACGATACTGTTTTTCATCGAGTCATTAAAGGGTTTATGATCCAGGGCGGTGACCCTAAAGGAAACGGCACGGGAGGACCTGGATACAGGTTTGACGACGAACCCTTTACGGGAGAATACACAAAAGGCACAATCGCCATGGCAAACGCAGGCCCCAATACAAACGGAAGCCAATTCTTCATCATGCATGAAGATTATCCGTTGCCGAAAAATTACATCATTTTCGGGATCGTGACTGAGGGAATTGAAGTCGTTGATAAAATCGCGACCGCCCCGGTCGACGGAAATCCGTATTCAGGCGAAGTATCAACCCCGGTTAACCCCGTCAAGGTCAAATCGGTAAAAATCATCGAAAAATAATATTTTTGCCTTACTGCGTGACAGGTAGTTCTAAGGTGAAGACGGATCCTTTTCCCGAGACGCTCTGAACCTTCACCTTTCCCCCATGGGACTTGATGATCGTGTCAGTAAGATATAAGCCGACCCCCAACCCCTTCTTATAACCGACGACCGACTTCGGCCTTTCAAATGGTTTGAAAATTATCTTCTGATCTTCCCGGGAGATTCCGATTCCCCGGTCGCGAATAATAAGCTTAGCAACGCCGCCCTGATTAAAAATATTTATATCTATTGGCTTACTCCTGCCGTATTTTATTGCGTTCGAAAAAAGATTGGTAATCGCCTGCTCAACCCTGGTCTTATCCCAATATCCGGTAACCGATGAAGGGGCGTAGATTCTGACGGAATATTTTTCCCGCTTCAATAGTTCGGAAAAACTCTCCTTGACTGTTTTTGTTATTTTTACCAAATCCATTTTTTGACGGTTAAGACTCATTCGTCCGGTCGTCATCAGAGATATGTTGAGAAGGTCATTTATCATCGTCGTCAGCCATTTGACCTGGTCTTGGGCGTTTTGAAGAACCCTCATCAGTTCCGGGATGGAAAATCTTGCCAATGAAACATTTCTAATCCTATTGAGCATGTCGCTCAACTTCAGGAGCATTGATGTCAGGGGCGTCTTCAATTCATGAGACGCGATCGATAGAAACCTGTCGCGGGCTTTTATTTCGTTCAGTGCTTTCGTATACTCTTCATAAATATCCTTGAAAGTTCTGGCATACTCTCTCTCTTTTTCCCTAAGGATTTCTACTTCCCTATATCGTTTTGCCAGTGAAATCAGATAGCTTAAAAAAACGGCATTCAGAATAAACATGGAAGCCTGTACAAGAAGGGTCGGAGTTATTCCCGACTCGGTTCTGAAATGGCCGGCATACAGGATTCCCGAAACCGTAACAAATGCAGTGATAAACCCTCCTGAAACACCACCAAACCATGCGCTTATGGAATTTATCATTAGATATGCCATAAGTAAAAAGCTCCCATCCACATATGCACCAAGAAAATAACTCGCGGAAAAACTAATCGCACCGAGACAAAAAGGAAGCGCATACGCAAGAAGAAGATGACCTATTTGTTCCCTGTCGATATTCCCGAATACGGGGGCGTATTTCATTGAATAATAATACATCTGAATATTTTTTTTGTCTTTTGTCGGCAAATCCATCTCCATAGCTATTTCTTACATAATTATTACAAATCTTTATTACAATTCAGATAATTTATTTGTAATATTATACAATTAATCTAATACTTATTTAGTAATAGAAATGCTCAAAAAGATCCTCCTTGTCGAGGATGAAAAAGATATAAGGGATTCTCTCAAAAAATCTTTGACTGAAAATAACTACTTAGTCGAGACGGCCGAAAATGGCGCTACTGCATTGATGATGGTTGATAAGATTTCTCCCGATATGGTTATATTAGACCTCGGACTTCCTAAAATATCCGGAGAAAGTGTTCTTCAGGAAATCAAGAAAAACTATCCCAATATGCCGATAATAATTCTTTCCGCCAAATCAACGACTTCCGATATCGTAAGCGGTCTTAATTTGGGCGCCGATAATTATATAGCCAAACCATTCATGATCGAAGAGTTGTTAGCACGCATAAAGGCGCAATTTAAAACAATGGGCAATGACATAATAAAACTCAAGGTGGCTGACCTCGAGCTCGATAACGACAGCAAGGAGGTGAGGAGGGCAGGTAAACTTATCCAACTCACCCCTAAAGAGTTTGAGCTTCTCTACCACCTCATGTCAAATGTCGGGCGGGTATTGTCAAGGGAAACGATCCTGAATAAGGTTTGGTTGTACTCCCCCGACATAGAATCGAGAGTCGTTGACGTATATATAGGATATCTAAGGCGGAAAATAGATCACCGTCAGAGA
The DNA here is from genome assembly GCA_964629205.1 of uncultured Gammaproteobacteria bacterium. GTDB lineage: Bacteria > Patescibacteriota > Microgenomatia > UBA1406 > GWC2-37-13 > GWC2-37-13. The sequence goes on along the minus strand of CAZVQH010000004.1, from coordinate 8,167 downwards.
AAAAAATTAATTCTCTCCATTCGTGGCTTCGGGTACTCGATAAAACCCTGAATTCTTACAAAATTCTTACCCCTTCTTCACCTGATTTTCAAGACGGATTCTTACCATAAGATAGTTATCATTTATACAAAAAACGAAAGGGGTGTCAAAAACAATATGAAAAGAATACTGACTATGGCCTTATTAGCATTAACCCTGACGAGCGGCATCTCAGCCCAAGAAATTATGATTTCCCAAAAAGTCGAAACCGATAATAAGTTTGAAATCCAGGGTACGGTGACCTCGGTCAACGAAAGCAGCTTTACTGTCAGGGGCGAGCTGGTTGCGGTATCGAGCGAGGATATGTCGAGACTTAAAAACAACCATGTCCTGAATATCGGTAATTTTGTCAATGTAGAAGGGGAAATTAAAAACAACATTATGGTGGCCGATAACGTTGAAGTGCTCGGACACAATCCTGAGGCGGTCACGTCCGAAGTTGAGACAACAGCTGACGTTTCAGCAAATGTCAAAACCGGCAGCATTCTCAAGAATATAGTCGACGCCATCAAAGGCTTTTTATCAAGCCTTTAATAAACTTCCATGCCCTCTTGCCTTATCCCTAGAGGCCAAGGGGGCATTTTCATTAGAAATCATTCCACAACATCTGATTGTATACCTCGTGGTGGTATAGCACCTCCCCGTTTTTAACCTTGATTCCAAGCTCCAGGGGACTGCGCTCGGCAGCGCTTTGTTTCAATTCCAGATATTTTTTCTTGAATGTTTCTCCCAATATCTTAAGGACCATATCGCCGTTCCTGAACTGGGCAAGTGCAGTCGTGATATTGCCTGGAAGGAATCTGACTCGCGGCCTTTTGTCCTTGTCTTCTTTCCTGACCTCGCCCTCGAGCCCTACCCTAATTAGCGAATACATGACTAGATAAGGATTGGCGTCGGGGCCAACGCTACGCACCTCGACCCTGGCGGATTTTTCATTAAAAAGAGGGATTCTTATCATGGCTCCCCGATCGACCTCCGAAACCTTGATCTCGTTGGGCGCTTCAAAGTGCGGATCCAGTCTCCTATAACTATTGACGCTGCTGTTGAGAACAAGACAAATTTCAGAAGCGCTGTTTAAAATCCTGTCTATGAAGTCCCAACCTAATCTGGAGAGACTCGCCTTTCCGCTCTTGTCGTAAAAAAGATTTTTGCCTTTTTTGGATATCGATATGTTTGTATGCATTCCGCTCCCGTTTATACCGACAATCGGTTTGGGGAGGAATGTCGCCGTCATCCCCATATTCCTGGCGATTTGTCTGGCGACAAGTTTATATATCTGGATCTGGTCGGCGGCATTTAAAACCTCCGAATACGTATAATTCAGCTCAAACTGGGCAGGGGCAACTTCGGGATGGTCTTTCTCGTTTTCAAAACCCATCGCCCTCTGTGCTTCCGCAGTCCTGTCTATAAAAACCTTCAGAGTGTCGTTCGGAAGTGAATGATAATAGCCGCCGTGGGAAGCAACCTGGAAGCCGACCCTTTCGTTGAAGTTCTTTTCCGCGTCCTCCCCCTTCAGCAGAAATCCCTCTACCTCATTAGCGGCAAATACCGTATAACCCTTATCTTTGAAAAGTTTATTCGCATATGATTTGAGCATTCCCCTTGCATCCATTTCATATGGCTTTCCGTCACGATCATAAACCTCACCCATTATGAGGACTTTTCCCGGTCCGAAAACATCCGATGGCAACCACCAAAAGGCACCCCAATCGACTTTGAGACGCAAGTCCGATTCTGCCTGACGGGAAAATCCCCTGATCGACGAGCCGTCAAAAGTCAGATTATCGTATGAGCCCAAAAAGAATTTCTTGTCATAGTCGAGCATATGGAAACGTCCTTCAAGATCGGAAAAACCAATCGTAACCGCCTTAAGCAGTTTCTCGCGCTTCAGGTAACTGAGATAATACTGCTTTAACTGAGTTTCCGGAGTATGTGCGAGCCGTCTGTTCTTTGCCTCAAGGTTCAGCTCCTCAAGCCTATCGTAAGGAATTTCTAAGAAGTTCCTGAGAGATTTTGGATTATTATCCATATTTTATATTAAAAATTATAATTTTTAACTTAAAAATATTAAATCAAATATTAATATTAAAAAAAATAAAAATCAAGGGCAATTCCATTGATTTCCCCCAAGAATATTCCTATAATCAATAACTATTACAATATAAGTATTAGTTGACTATGATGGCAACGGGAATAATATCATTCAGGGAATTTTTGGAAGCCTTTCTGATAATTGGGGTTTTTTTGGGCATATCAAGAAAGCTTAAACTTAAAAAAGAATTGGAAATTATATCGGCAGCTATTCTCGGGGTTTTTATTTCTCTTCTCATGGCGAGTCTTACTTATTTTTTCGGTGATCGCGCGCGCGGGGTACTGACTGAGAAGAATGCCGAACTCCTTGAAAGTTATTTGATGATATTTTCGGGTTTTTTTCTTGCATACGTAATATTTTCGCTTCACGGAATCATACATAGGAGTCATGCCGGAACGCTTATTGCGGCGCACAAGAAACTTCAGGAAAATGCCTTCGACCTATCGCTCTTCATGACAATCGTATTTTTGGTTGTCAGGGAGGGCTTCGAAATCGCGCTTTTTACTGCGTCCGCTTCTCTGTTTTCGGCATTCATGCAAAATTTCATCGGTCTTATTTCCGGGTTTGCCGGAGCGATTCTGTTTGGAGCGGCCACATTTTTTGCCTATGTAAGATTTCCCGTAAAGGATATTTTCAAGGTTACGGAATATGCGATCATAGTGTTGGGAGCAGCATTGGTACAGAATGGGATAACTGAATTATTGGAACACGGCTTTAATATAGAACTGGGGGAGATTCTTGCCGTTCCCCTTAAGTTTTTGCCTGCTAAAAGCACCGCCGTCGGACACTTTTTATCGAGTTTCACCGGCATCGACCGGGAATTCAGTCTCGTCCGGCTGGCGATCATGGCAATATATATCGGTGTGATTTATCTGCTTTTTATTAAACGGCGGAAAAATAGAATTACCGCCTGAACATCACTTACTGTTTTCCAGCATCATCTGTCTGGGGTTCAATTGGATATTTTGTGCGGTAACCGAGCCGTCTTTGTTTTCCGTGCCAAAAACTGAAATCGTCTCACCAGTTTTGAGATTTGACTTGTCAACGGTTTGAGCTTCGCTTATTTGAGTTTTCCCGGAAACGATAATAATTTTACTTGAACCGTCCTGGAGCTTGACGGTGATCGATTTTTCGTCAAACGCGATAATTTCTCCATTAACGGGTCTTATCCCTCCTCGCCCTAAATTCTCACCTGTACCAAGCTGGACGCGCTGTCCGTTCCTGGGAAACTGTCCACTCCCGGTTTGGGTAAAAGCACGGGTGCTTTTCGACTCCTGATACTTCATTCCTCCAAAAAAACCGGCAACTCCCATAAGTATTATGGATGTTACAACCACTGCATTATTTTTCACTTGTCATCACCTCCTTTAAGATATCTATCAAAGAACTCGACCGACCTTTGCGCCGCAACATTGAAATTCGCTTCTATGTTGTGGTCGTCGCCCTGATAAATATACAATTCGTTTGTTTTGCCGGCATTATCCATTTGCTCTTTAAGTTTCTGAGAAAAAAGGACCGGGACCGAAGTGTCGTTTGTTCCGTGATGGATCTGGATCGGACCGCCTATATCCTTCAAATATGAGTTGGCGGAAATTGAGTTCCAGAATTCCGGATTCTCCTCAGGGGTTCCGTATTTTTCGATCAACTGATTCCTCCAGCCAAGAGCCCGGGTCGGAATGGTTGTTGGGGGAGTAAAGGTTCCCCGTCTCCAATTATTAATCAGATCCGGATATGAGGCAACTACCCCTGCCCAAATCACTCCCGCTTTGATGTCTTTCGTAACTACCATGCTTCTTAAAGTAATAAATCCCCCCATCGAGTGACCCCACATGCCAATCCTGTCCGGATCGGCATCCTTGTACTTTTTGACGGATGAGAGTGCGTTTAAAATATCAATCGTGTAATTATTTGACCCGTATCCGCCGGATGCCGTACCTTCGGAGGATCCGTGTCCGCGATAATCGGATCTGAAGACTATATATCCGTTGCGGGAAAAAGCGTCCGTGTATGCGATATATCTCTCGGTTGTCCTGTACTCGGCAGGTGGAACATAACCATGATTGAATATTACAACAGGCCATCCTGTCTGAGGCTTCTCCCCGTTCGGAACCGTCAGCAATGCGTATATCTTCAAGCCTTCGGATTTATAAGAGGCTATGTATCTTTGATAGTTTGACCCAGGACTGAGTGTTTGCTCAATCACAATATCGCTTCCGGGATATTCCCCCTGACGCAACCTGGCGATTGCCAATTCGTTTAACTCTTCAATCTTTCCGCCCTGATCCTCGTCAAAATTGACCTGGTCGGTTATGGGTTTATTTACGACAGGCACGCGCCCCCGATTTATATAAAATAATCCACCCGCCAGAAACACTACCGCAGCAATTATGAAAACAGCATTTTTCATAAAAAATAATTTAATTAGTAAAATCAAGAACTGGTAATTTTTTATTCATATCTCAATGCCTCAATCGGCTGCAGTCCCGCTGCTTTTTGGGCCGGATACCATCCGAAAACAATACCTATTCCGCCCGACACCCCTATCGCCAGAATTATCGCCTGGGTCGAAACAGTGAAAGGCAGATTCATCATCTTCGAAAGGACATATGAGATGATTATGCCAATCACCATACCCAAAATCCCCCCGGTAAAGGTAAGAATAATCGATTCAGCCAGGAATTGTGTAATAATCGTTTTCTTCTTTGCGCCCAATGCTTTTCTCAAGCCTATCTCCCGAGTCCGCTCGGTAACGGTCACGAGCATAATATTCATAATTCCGATTCCGCCGACAAGCAGTGATATTGCCGCGATTCCTCCCAACAAAGCGGTAAACGTGCCGGTAACCTGGGAGGCAGTATTGAGAATGTCATTTTGCGAGAAAATAGAAAAATCAGCCTGCGTCGGATCACTTAAGTTGTGGCGGTCAAGCAGAAAATATCCGATTTCGTTTTGGGCCTCGGTCATCACTTCGGAACTTTTGGCTTCAACAGCGATCGTTGAAACATAGTTGACTCCGAAGAGTTGTTTTTGGGCGGTTGAGAGTGGTACGTAAATAACATCATCCTGATTCTGGAATCCCGACCCTCCCTTTGAAACCGTAATTCCGATTACTTTCAATTGCTGCCCTCCCACCCTGATGGTTTTCCCTACTACATTTGTTGCCCCTTCTCCGTACAGATCCTCAACAACCTGGGGTCCCAGGACGGCAACCTTGAGCATCGAATCAACATCGTTCTGACTGATGAAAACTCCGCTCTCCATCGTAACTTTTCTTATTGAAGAATATGACGGATATACTCCTACTATTTGGGTGTTGGTGTTATTCCGCCCCGCCGTAACCTGGCTCCGTCTTGATAGTTCCGGCGAAACCGCATTGATCGTCGTAATTTTATTGGTGCTTTCAATCGCCCGGGCGTCATCTAAAGTAAGGGTTGTTCCCCCGCCGGCCGCACCTTGAACGGATCCCGATCTCTGTCCCGACGGCATTACGGTCAGGAGATTACTCCCCAATGATTGGATATTGTTTTCGATTGATTTTTGACTCGCCTGCCCGAGCGAAATAAGGGCGATAACGCTCCCGATTCCTATCACTATCCCCAGTATCGCCAGACCTGTCCTCATTTTATTGAGTGTCAAGGTTCCGAGACTTTCAACAAAAATTTCAATCAGATCTTTCATTTTATTTTGATTTTTTAATCTTTTTACCGTTATTTATATCGTCAATCACTTTACCGTCCCTGACATGGATTATCCGTTTGGCGTGGGCCGCAATATCCGGTTCATGGGTAATCATTATGATTGTATGTCCTTCCTTATTCAGTTTTTCAAAAATATCCATGACTTCTTCCGCCTGTGCGGAGGCGATATTTCCAGTCGGTTCATCCGCAAGAAGGATTGAAGGATTCATTGCCAATCCCCTGGCGATCGCCACGCGCTGCTGTTGACCTCCCGAGAGTTGGTTTGAAGTGTGATTCATCCGGTCACCCAGACCAACCATCTTCAGATACTTAATAGCTTTTTCCATCCTCTCGTCCGGGGGAATGCCGGCATATCTCATAGGCAACATGACATTCTGGAGTGCGGTTGTTCGCGGAAGGAGATTGAATGCCTGAAATATAAAACCGATTTTATGATTGCGGACTTCAGCTGCTTCATCTTCAGTCAGCTGACTTACGTTTTGCGAATCAAGGAAATATTCCCCGGAAGTCGGACTGTCGAGTATTCCCAAAATATGCATCAATGTCGATTTTCCGGAACCGGAAGGCCCCATAATCGCAACATATTCCCCTTTTTTTATTTCAAAGGAGACGTTGGAGACGGCTGTGGTTTCAATAGTTCCCGTTCTGTAGATTTTTGAAATACTTTTTACTTTTATCATTTTTATCTGGCGATCCTCATAGTTCCTCCGCCGCTTCCAAATCCTCCAAAAGGTGAGGATGTCGAGTTTCTGGTTGTACCTGTTGAAGCCGCACTTTGAATGGTTGAAGTGACAACGATATCTCCTTCCCTCAATCCTGATATTATTTCCGTATAGTCATCTGATGTCGCTCCTGTTTCGACCGTAATCGCTTTCGGTTTTCCGTTATCCATAACCTGTACAGTTGAAACGTCATCAACTGTAGTGACTGCCGAAACCGGAACCATGATGACTTCATCCCGCGTGTCGGTTATTATTTGCGCCGATGCGGCCATATTGGGCAGGATCCCTTCCGATTTCGTATCAAGAAGAATTACTGCCGGATAAGTAGTTACTCCCGAACTGCTTCCGCCAATCAGATCTATACTTATCACTTCGCCCGTATATGTCTTGTCGGAAAAGGCGTCGAAAGTAATCGTCGCCCTGTTCCCAACTTTTATCTTTGGAACATCTATCTCGGTCAGATTTATGGAAATAGTCGGCATGGCATCGGTTCTTATTCCGGCTATCTTATTAGTGGTCGCTGACGTGTTGGAACTCGACTGGGAATTGATAACCGATCCTACCTGTAAGGACATTCCTGAAACCGTCCCCGATATCGGAGCATAAATTACGGGAGACGCTTGCTGATACGAATACCAGGCCGAACTCAACGAAGTTTGCGCCTGCATAACCGCCTTTTCCTTCAGTTTGTAGCTGGCTTCCGATGAATACCAATTATTCTGGGTAATCAAGAATTCGGTTTTATTGTTTCTTTCTTCCGTTTTGGGAGTCCCATCATCGTTTTTATAGGAATTGCTTTCTGCGAGATCAAAATATGTCTGCCATTTTCCGAAAAGATCGGCTTGGGCTGCATAAAGGGAATCCTTCGCTGACTGAAGCGAATTTTGTGCTGCCAAATACGAGGCATATGCCTGGGCATTTTTTTGCTGGCCCTCCAAGTCCAATTCAAGTTCAGCAATCTTATCACCTGTTTTGACAATATCCCCATCCTTCACATAAAGGGACTTGACTACTCCTGTTGCCGAAGTTGTCACATTGCTGTTATTGGTTGAAGTGACCGTACCCGATCCCGAAACTGAAATAACCAGGGTTCCCATTTCCGCTTTTGCGGTCTCATAGTTGATTTTTTCATTTGAAGAACCGTTGTAATATTTGTAGATAAAAAAACCCGCAATCACGAAAACAACCAGAATGATTGCTTTTTTGACCAATGAAAGTTTCACAAATTTTTCTTTAACCCTATCCATAATTTGAGCCATTGTAAGAATCTTAACTTAAATCAAGCTTAAGCCGGTAAATAGATTTTTAAAGTTGTACCGCTGTTTTCTGTGCTTTCGATCACAATTTCGCCCCCATGGGATTCCACTATTTTTTTGGCGATTGAAAGTCCCAATCCGTATCCACCACTACCCCGACGGCTACGCGCGGCTTCAGCCCTATAGAACCTGTCAAAGACATGCGGCAAATCTTTTTTACTTATTCCTATGCCGCGGTCGACAACCGAAACCGTAATACTTTTTTTTGATTTTTTTGATTCAACCGTAACGATACCACCTGGCTTACTGTACTTGACGGCGTTATCCAAAAGAATCACAAATAAATCGGTCAGACTGTAT
>CAZVQH010000003.1:7990-16254 GCA_964629205.1 uncultured Gammaproteobacteria bacterium | reverse complement strand
GGTCTTATCAACTGTTCGACAACTTTCGATCTTTCAAGCTCCCATGAGTCGGGAGTCGCCGAAACATAGATTATCTTTGAAGGCACCGGATAAAATTCCTCGAATTTAAGTGGTCTGTTATCGTAGGCGGCTTTCAATCTGAAGCCGAAATCTATGAGCGTCCTTTTACGCGAGAAGTCGCCATTATACATACCCCGCAACTGCGGCACTGTCATATGGGATTCGTCGATGAACATGAGCCAGTCATTGCCGTAAGTTTCCCGGAAGTAATCTAAAAGGGAATATGGAGGATCTCCGATATTGCGGCCGTCGAAATACCTAGAATAGTTTTCGATTCCGTTGACATATCCCAACTCCGACATCATTTCCAGATCATAATTGACTCGTCTTATCAGTCGTTCTGCTTCGGCGATTTTTCCCGTTTTCCTCAAGGCATCCGACTCATCCTTGAGATCCTGCCTTATCTGTTTTTCGGTGTTCTTGAAAACTGACGGATCGGTCATATAGTGTTTTGAGGGGTAGATTATGGTTTTTGATATCGGTCCAAGCTGAGTTTCCAACAATTTTCCAGTTATCGGCTCAAACTTTTCTATTTTCTCAACCGATCCGTTTTTTAGAGTTACTCTATATCCATTATCCTCATATGCCGGATAAATATCGACGCGGTCTCCTCTGATGCGAAACGTGCCCCGCTTGAATTCAAACTCACTTCGCTCATATTGAAGTTCAACCAAACGGCGGGAAATCTGCCTAGCATCAGCCGACTTCCCAACTTCAAGTTCAAGTATGAATTTGCCGTATTCCTTAGGGGATCCTATGTTATATATGCAGGAAACCGACGCGACGACAATAACGTCTTTGCGCGTCAATATATTCGTGGTTGAAGCCAGTCGGAGTTTATCGATCATTTCGTTTATTTGCGCCTCCTTTTCGATATAGGTGTCGGTTGTCGGTATATATGCCTCCGGTTGATAATAATCGTAATAGGAAACAAAATATGAGACGGCATTCTCCGGGAAATAATCCCGGAACTCCTGATACAACTGACCGGCCAGGGTCTTATTGTGGGATATTATCAATGTCGGGAGATTGGTCTTGGCAATTACATTTGCCATCGTGAAGGTCTTGCCCGAACCGGTCACGCCTATTAAGACCTGATTTTTGAGATTATCCCCGACTCCTCCGACAAGTCCCGCTATGGCCTGGGGCTGGTCACCTGTTGGCGTATACGATGATTTAAGTTTAAACATATTTGCAACCTAATATTCTACACCAAGTTACGGGTTGAAGGCAAGTATGCGTGCACTAAGTCTTTATCAGTTGCGAAGGCCTCATTTATATGAAATAATTATAAAATGGAGCTCGTTAAGTTCATGATTGATTTCATAATCCACATAGATGTTCATTTGGGTCAGATTATCTCGACCTACGGAGTAACCACCTATGTAATTCTCTTCCTTATAATCTTTATGGAAACGGGGCTTGTTTTCACTCCATTTCTTCCCGGCGATTCGCTTCTATTTGCCGCTGGAGCTTTTGCAGCTCTAAATTCACTGAATATCTGGATCCTGTTGGGTCTCCTGATCATTGCAGCGATATTGGGAGATACGGCCAACTACTGGATCGGGCATTTTTTCGGAAAGAAGATTATTGCTCATCCAAGGATTCCGATTGACGAGGAACACATAAAGGAAACCCAGAAATTTTTTCACAAGCACGGCGGCAAAACCATAATCCTCGCCCGCTTCATGCCTTTCATACGCACTTTCGCTCCATTTGTTGCTGGAGTAAGCGAAATGCGGTATGACCAGTTCCTGTCTTATAATGTTATCGGGGCTATTCTTTGGGTCGGAATCGCAACTCTAGCCGGATTCTTTTTCGGCAACATAACTTTTGTTAAGGAAAACTTCTCCCTTGTAATAATCGGCGTCGTTATCATCTCCCTCGTGCCCATTATTTTTGAAATCGTCAACAAAAAGCTTTTGAAGCGGAAAAATAAATAAAATATGCTTTATGTCGTTGCCTCCCCAATAGGTAATCTTGATGACCTTTCAGTCAGACAGGCTAAAACCCTGATATCATCCGATCTCATTCTTGCCGAAGATACTCGTTCGGCCCAAACACTTTTAAACGCCATAGGATCCAGATTTCCCGATATCAAAATGGTTAAACAGCCAAAGATCATCTCCTACTACAAGGAGCGGGAATTTGAGAAGCTTTCAGAGATTATGGAGTTGCTTAAGGACGGCGCCACCATAAGCCTTCTCAGTGAAAACGGTACTCCCTTGGTTTCCGATCCCGGATATCTTCTGGTCAAATCAGCCATAAAGGCGGGAATCGGTCTGGCCGTAATACCGGGGGCTTCTGCTGTTGTTACGGCTCTTATATATTCCGGATTCAACCCGAGTCCGAAGTCAGGCGGATTCAGCTTCATGGGATTCTTTCCCAGGAAAGAATCGGAGGCTAAACAAACCATAAACAGACTGAAATCCGTCAAGGATATATTTCCGGATATGGTTTTCGTATATTACGAATCCCCTCATCGGATCCGTAAAACATTAACCCTTATCGCCGGGTCAGGATGGGATCCTGATATTGCCGTATGCCGGGAAATGACCAAGAAATTCGAGGAGATATCAAGAGGAAAAGCACGGGATTTGTCTGCGAGGGAATACCGAGGTGAGATAACCCTTGTCCTCAAGTAGAGATATACTTCTTCAGTACTTCGGCGGAATTCTTCATCATTTCTTTTTCTTCCTCCGAAAGTTTAAGTTCGATTATTTTTTCGACACCGTTTTTTCCGAGAACGCAGGGCACACTCATTGAGACCCCTTCAATTCCGTATTCCCCCTGTAAGGGGACCGAGACCGGGAAGATTCTCTTACTGTCGGTAAGACATGCCTGGACCAATTGATCGATCACAACCGCAATCGAATAGTACGTGGCTCCTTTACCGGCGATTATTTCATAAGCGGCATTCCTGGCTTTTTTATAGGCATCCATGACCAATTCGTAGGAAGCGCCCTTTATCGAGGTTATAGGCTCCCCCCCAATGTTGGCTGTTGAGATTGTGGGAAAAGAACTATCCCCATGTTCTCCCAATATATATCCATGAATGTTGATAGGGTTTACCTTTAGGCTTTCGGAAAGATAATAACGGAACCGGGCAGTATCCAAGGTTGTTCCAGATCCGAATATCTGACCTCGCTTGGACTTGGCAATTTCACACGCCTTAAACGTCAGGACGTCTACCGGATTGGAAACGATAAGAATCGTGCTGTTGGGGGAATACTTAAGAAGTTCCGGAATCGTCGATTCCAGAATTTCAGCATTTTTTTTAACTAAGTCCAGCCTGGTTTCACCGGCCGCCTGAGGGGCGCCTGATGCATAGATTATTACGTTGCTGTTTTTGAGGTCGGAAATGCTCCCGGCCACATTGACGTTGGTATTACCAAGGAAAGATAAAGAGTGGAGAAAATCAAGTCTTTCGGCGGCAACTTTTTCCTGGTTGCGGTCGAAAAGGACAATCTCGCTTATCGTATTTTTAAGATACATTGTATAGGCTGCCGTAATACCTACCCTTCCACAACCAACTACCGAGACTTTTGTTTTATCATCCATATATTTTATTATAGACTATTTAAAAGATCCAAAAAGACGTTCATGCTTTTTGCGAAGAAAATTACCGCTCCCGTGACTATTAATAAAAGTTCCGAATAAAACAGGAAGCGGTTTTCCATATAATACTTTAGAAAATCAGGACTCAGCATTCCTGCTATATTTTTTAAACTGAATGTTTTTTTCTTAAGAGTCATGAGTCCATAATGTTTTTTGGAAAAAGGATAAAATAGCCTGATGCCGCCGGCGTCTTCCTCCCGAGCCGCATACCAGTCTGCAAAAAAATGCGAAAAAATACCAAGACTGAACACAAGGACATAGGCATATACCTGATCATTCTTCAGGATTCCCGCGCCAAAAAACAGCAAGGAAATAATGGCAATCCAGAAAAGCGGCGCATGAGTTATCGTGTTCCTGTGCTGAAATTTATCTTTCACAAACAGAAAATCCAGGTCGGGAAAATTTCCGGCAACGATTCCTGCAGTTATCATGATTGGCGTATTGAAGTCGAAGTCAGGTTTTATGAATCCTGCCATTTGGGTTACCAGATATCCGGCAGCAGCATGTGCGAATGGTGTCATAAGAAATTTATTCTATCATACTAACCGAAAGTAAAAGCAAAGAGTTCAAGATTGGAATCAATGAATTCCAACTTTAAAACGTGTCTGCCCGGCTGCCCCAATTTAATTAAATCATAAAGTTGATAGTCATAAACCGATATTTCGGAAACAATCATATCATCCAGATAGACTCTGACTTTTCCGGAAACTTTATTTTTTGAACCCATTACCAGGTGGACATTCTTTGACTCAAAATCTAGGATGAGCGTTGCGCCTTGCATAGGTTCTGCTTTTTCATCCCGGATTTTCCAAGTCCCCTTGATGGCAAAATGATTATTGGATAGATTTTTGGGGATTGAATAGTTGAATTCCACATCTTCCCGTATGTCCTCATTGGAGGAAAAATTGTCGATCCGCTCATACCCCAGGTAAGTTTCCGGAGTCCTCGATTCAATATCGTAAGCCTGATTTGAGACCGGTATATCGTCAATAACAGCTCCCGCTTCCTTAAGCAAATCTTGAATCAGCCGTTCCGATTCATCATATTCACCCTCCCCGAAATGGGTAAACCTCAATCTACCTTCACGGTCTATGAAATATTTTGCCGGCCAATAACGGTTTCTGAATGAGTTCCACGTCTCATAATTATTATCCTGCATTATCGGGTAATTAAGCGAAAAGTCTTTTATTGCGCGTTCGACATTTATGGGATTTTTTTCAAATTCAAACTCCGGGGTATGGACTCCGATAATAACAAGGCCTTTGTCTTTGTATTTTTCATGCCAAGATTTTATGTAAGGAAGGGTCCTGATGCAGTTTATGCATGTATAAGTCCAAAAATCTATGAGAACGACTTTCCCCTTTAGTTCCGAAAGTCTTAGGGGTAATGAATTAAACCACTGACCTCCCTCAATCAACTCGGGGGCATTTTGGTTAAGGGATTGATTGCCGGACTTGAGTTTCTCAAGTTGGTCTTTGACCGTTTGATTGTCTTCAAGCTTGGTTAATCCGGTTCCGTAATCCGGAAACTTTTCAAGTATGTATGCCTGAAAGCTGCGATCGAAATTGAAATGTATGGCGATTGCAGTCAGGATCATCAGAATTCCGAATGCTTTCTGGATCGCTGAAGTATTTGAAACCAGACCCGGGACTCTGGACAAAAGCGAGCGTCCCCCGTACATAACGGCAAGCATCGGAATAGCTGTTCCAACGGCATATGCCAGGGTTATTATAAATGCGCCGGCGGTTATGTCGCTTGTCGCCGCAAGGGTAATAATCGACGCCAGTATCGGACCGACGCACGGCGTCCATATCAACCCAAGACTCAAACCGATAAGGATTCCGCCTACAAATCCCTCCTCGTTTTTCCGGCCGGCTGAAGCCAGGGACGATAACTTCGAAAATAGTTTTTCAGTCAATTCCTGGAATTTAGGAACCAATAAAGACAGTCCGAACCCGAATATGACAAACACCGACAAACTCCTGAGAAAATCTGCCGAAATGCCTGTTGCCTTAACAATTGCCGAAAGAAAGAGGGTAAAGAATGTGAAACTCAACACGAATCCCGCCACTATCCCGAAGGGACGTCTTTTCCCTGTTGAAACGGTTCCCGATAGAACAACCGGAAGAATAGGCAGAATACAAGGGGAAAGAATTGTGACGACTCCTCCCAGGAATGCAAAAAAAATAAGGAATATCATCAGTCGTCTAAATTATTAGAAACTTCCTCCAATCCACCGCCGTTCCATTTCTTAACTTCGTTGCCTTTCTCGTCGACCAATACGAAGGTGTGTTGATAAGTGATTGCATATTTTTTCTTTAAGGCCGTTTCGGTGTCATAATCGACTTTAAATATGACGGCTTCTTCAGGAATTTCGTCTGGTTTTTCGGTAAGTTCCTCATCGGCAACCTTGCATGTCGGGCACCATTTGGCATGAAAAAACAGGATTCTTTTTTTACCGGAATTCAGGTTATATCTTTTTTCCGAGTAGGAAAGGTAACGGGGCTCCATTTGTTCATCTACCTCCCCGCGTGTGACAACCGAAACCTGTCCTGCGTCTTTTGTCGCCGGAGCGGTTTTATTGAAAAAACTAAAAACAAAAATCGCCGCTATCAGGACCAAGGCCGCAGGTAATATTATTCTCATCATGTTTCCAGAGTTAACTTATATACGTTAAGTAATAGTAAAAAAAACGCATGCAAAAGTCAATCTAGCATCCACTTTCCATAAATTTTGGTTTTTTTAAGAACAGCGTTGGCTGTCAATAGATTGACCGAGTCTATCGTGTAAGGGGCAAGCTTTATTCGTCCTGATATTTCCTTTATTCTGCTTTCATATTCGTCAGTTACGGGCGACGTGAATCTTGCGAGCGTCATATTGCAAAAAAAGTTTTTGTCATTGCTGTACCGCTTATCGTCGGGAACGTGGGCTATTTTGAGTCCCCGGTCCAAATCAAGAACCAAATTGTCAAGCTCTTCATCCGTCGTCCCCACCAGCGCCAAATTGGATTTGAAAAGGAGCAACCTGTAAAAAAATACCCTGAAGCGGTGGTGTCGAGGCATGATCTGATCGAAAACCCCCTTCGCCCGGGCAATGTCCGATTCACCGAAATTGGGCGGGCTATTGATTGTCCGGATGTTCTTAATTGTAAGATGCAAAGAATCGTTTTCGTAATAATAATGGTTAGGCATTACTTTTTGAAGGGGTAAGATTATTTTTTCCCTTATCTCGGATAACAACTCTCCGTCGGGAAAATGAACGCTGGTAAGACACATCCGCTCATCCTCGGCATAATTTTCACTTGGCGAGACCGTACTGAAGTTGACGTTATCGTTCCTTATCTGATCTTCGATCAGATTGATAACCTCCATCTGCTTTTCTTGATAAACGGTTCGATTGTATAAATCCATTTTGTGATTATATAATCATACAATGAAACCCTACTCCCATCAAGAAGCCGTCCAATACAAAAAAACCCGAAGCACGTGGCCGGAAGTGCTGGATTTTTTTCTCAAACACATAAAGTCCAATAATTTTCTCGATGCCGTGTGCGGTACCGGGAACGATCTGATGGCAATATATGAAAAGACCGGGTTCATCGGTTGGGGAGCCGACAAGTCGGGCGATATGCTTATTCAGACAAAAAGCAAAGGCTGCCTTTCGCCGCTTAAACAGGCAGACTTGGATTCGGAGTTTCCGTATGAACATGAATTTGAGACTATATATCTTCACGATGTTATCCATCACCTTAAATCGCCGTCATTTTTCATTAATAATTCATATGGACATCTTGTACCCGGGGGCGTACTTATCATAGGAAGCGAGTTCCACGACGGATTGAAGGAAAAATTCAGCTCATTATATTTCAGGGGGGCTCTTGAGGCGGACATGAATAGGTATTACGGATTTGAAGAAATAAATGGGCATATTAAATCCGCAGGCTTCAACAAAACGGAGATACTGAAGATCGACGACTCAGTTCCTATTGATGACCAAATCATGCAGCAGATCAAAACAAGATCCCATTCGATCCTTCACCTGGTCTCCGATGCCGACTTTGCCGAAGGTCTGATAAAAATTGAAAAAGACTATAACGCGGGAAAATTAAAATTCATGAAGCGGAACTACACACTGCTTGCGGCTTACAAATAAGTTCAGGGGCAGGCCCAGTCGCCAATCATATGTATTTTCTTCACTGATTTATCGCTGTTATAGAGATCGCCCGTAACCGTACCCGACCGCCCGTCGTCGTGCATCATTATAAGTACGTTGCCGCCATAAACTTCTCCCTCGGTATCAAGGGGACTTAACTGCAGATATCCTCTATACCCATTGCCGTTTTCCGTGGTGACGGTTTTAAAATTAAAGACATAATAGTTGCCGTCGATTTTTCCCATCGCCAATTTTATCCCTTCGCCTCCGCATGAATCGTCCTGTCTTATTTTGTAACCAACCGTCAACCTGCCCTCCAGATCGCCTGTAACTTCAATCCCCTGCCAAATGCGTCCCGGCGGTAAGGTCGCCCCCGGCAAAAATTCTTCGGCATAGCTTTCGGTTATGTTTTTTTGCTTGCTGGCACGGCTCGA
>CAZVQH010000003.1:0-7980 GCA_964629205.1 uncultured Gammaproteobacteria bacterium | reverse complement strand
TCATGAAGGTAGAAAAAGACATAAAGAGCAGGAATATGAGAGTGGCGCCTACGCCCAGAAGTGGAATTGATCTTTTTATTTTTTCGCTATCCATACCTGTTATTTCAACAATTGTACAGATCCGTCTGCAACTATTCAAGAATGGACTACAAGAGACTGTTTTATGAGCTAAAACACCTGCATTCCTTTTTTCTCAAAATCTCAACCTGCTCATTAATTGAGTTTATATATGTATTTTGCTTTTTTCTTCCGATTGCGCGGTTAATAGGAAGACTGCTTTTGTGAATATATCCGCGCTTCCCCATTTCCAGTACAAGTTGGTTGTGACGAAGGTATAAGGCTTTTAGTTTTCCGATCCAGCGTATAGTTTCGGGATGTTTTGAATATCCCTTTTTATTTTCAGTTATTACCGACCATACCGCGTGAAGCTCACGATGCTCACCCAGTAAATGCTGACGACAAAGCAGCGAAGGCGAAATATCCCATATTCTCATATAATGAGAAATTTTATCAAATAAACTGCATTACCATCTTTCGTCAAGACTTCAGATGGCTAGACTCAAAGGGCACTTCTCATCCCTCCTATACTACATCCATAAAAAAAGCCGAGATTATCTCGGCTTTTTTTATGAGTCCAGAGGGAAGGATTCGAACCTTCGAAGGCATAAGCCAGCAGATTTACAGTCTGCCCCCGTTGGCCACTTGGGTACCTCTGGTTGACTAATACAGTACAAATTATATCATTTACTGATAGAATATTTTCATGAAATCTCGCATAGTTACAGGCGTCCTCATCGAAAAAAACGGTTCAATTCTGTTTGGAAGAAAACGGAGAAATACTGGCCCATATCCTGGAACCTGGGTAATGATCGGCGGCGGAATTGATTTGGAGAACGAATCAATTGAGGAGGGGGTCAAGCGGGAAGCATGGGAGGAGACCGGTCTTGAGATAGGAGAATTAAAGCGCCTTTCGTTTGATGAGGATACCGAACCCGATAAAAACGGAGTCATAACCCATTACTTATTCTTGATATATTCAGCCAAACATCTTGGTGGAACGGAAAAGCCTGGAGATGACATTGTGGAGCTTAAATGGATTAAAAAAACCAACTTGAAAGATTATACGTTGGCCAGACCGACAGTCAAGCTTTTCAAGGAACTTGGATGGTTGTAAACCATATGGCAAAAAATATCATAATTACCTGCTCGAACGAAAAAAATAGCTCATTCCTGATCGATCATTGGTACAAGTCCCTTAAAAAAAACGTTAATTTGAATAATATTGACGTTATGGTGATCGATTACGGACTATCCGAAAAAAGCAGGCAGCGGCTTCGCAAGGAAAAAGTAATTTTATCTAAAGGCAACGACAGATATCACATCGTAAACGGGAGATTTTTTGATGCGGGATCATATCTCAAGAAAAATAAATATGATCAGATCCTTTTTGTAGACGGCGGGGACGTAATCTTCCAGGAAGACTTTTCCGGGATGTTTGATAAGGATAAAGACACTTTCAGAGTCGTACCTTTAAGCATGGAGGTTCTTTTTTTCGAGTGGTTTTTATTCAATAATTTCAGCGAAAAAATAAAACAAAAAATTTGGAAAGTGATAAGGAACAAGCCTGTGATTAACGCCGGTGTTATTTTTGCGCCCGCAGGTAAATTCATTAAATTAGCTTCGGAAATGTCTAAGCTCATAAAAAATAAAAGGGCGTTCGGACCTGACCAGATCGTCCTGAACTATTTTTTGTATAAGTCGGAGTATAAATTCATGGATCGAAAATATAACTTCATGGTAAGTACAGAAGATTTCAAGGTGGTTGACGGTATTTTTTACACAAAAAACGGTAATAAAGTATCGATAGTCCACAATGCCGGACAAGTAGATTTTTTTCGCGCAATCGATAATTTTGGATACGGTAAAAAGAACAACAAGCTCAAACACGTCATCTACCACGCCAAACGCGCTCAATACAACATACTGGGCGCTTACAAGAAAATATTTTCCTGAAATTATCCGCTGATTAATTTTAAAAGTCTGGCGTGCAGTTGGGGAGGTGCGGAAAGGAAAGTATAATTAGCCCTGCTGTCTTTAAGATGGTTTCTGTAGTCGAGTCTGTTTCCTGAAAAATCCGTAACCAGGCCGCCTGCCTCCTCTATTATGACCTGAGGACCGACCACGTCCCATATCTTCATTGCCTGATTAAGGTATCCGCCCATGCGGCCTCCTGCGACCATCATCGCATCAAATACGCTATTGGTACATCTCAAATTCTGGATACTATTGATTATTCTTCCCAATAGTTTTAGTTCGCGATCTGTAAAACCGGGATCCTCTGGGTGCCCGTCTATTCCATATGCAACAAGTGCCCTTGATAGGTTATGCTCCTCTGTAACTCTTGACTGCCGGCCGTTGCAAAAAGAACCTCCGCCTTTTTCGGCAATCCATGTTTCCTCAAATTCAGGCAGAGTGACTCCTCCCAGAACAGGAACTCCCTCTTTCAGGAGACCTATTATCGTTCCGTACATCGGGAGACCTTTGGCGAAGTTGCTGGTGCCGTCTATGGGATCGATGACCCAAGTGTAGGAAGACCCGTTATCTATAATCCCCGACTCCTCATTGATTATGTTATGCTCCGGGTACTTTTTCTTTAAACGGGAAATGATGCTGTTGCCTATTGCGATATCTGCTTCCGTCAAGACCTGATTGCTGTCTCCCGCCTTAATAGATGTAGAAACCTTTCCTGCAAACTTTTGGGCTAATGCGACTGATTCCTTCAGAAGTTCAATTGCGGTTTCCGTAAATACCATAGCTTATTTTATCACCGTTTGAATCTCTCCTTCATCGAACTTCCCGCCCGCTTTATTGACGCGCCAACCTTTTTCATGGAATTTACGACTGGGTCTATCCTGCCTTGTCTTATCAGAGTATTTGTTCCTATATTCCAGAGCGAGAGAGCTGTTGAAACCGCGGCGGTGTTTTCCATCAGAAGCCTCCCTTGATCCCCGCCTATCATAGAAGGTAAATTGACGGCATGCGCCGGATTGGCAACCGCCAACAGGCCTAGGTGATAAACATGACTTATGAGCGCGGTCGCAACCCCGCTTCCGGTAAGAATATAAAGTCCGTTTGATATTGGATTATTACTGTAACCCTTTTCCTTGAGAGTCTTAAGCTCAACCGCAAAACTTATTGCATTTCCGAGCGCAACCAAGCCGATAGCAACAAGTCCTACAGTCGAAAGGTCGCCGCCTTTCAAGAGTTCATGAAGTCCTACGGTCATCGCTCCTTGGGCGACGGTCAAAAGCGGTCCGGAACCGACAGCCAAGCCGACGCTTATGGCGTTTGCCTCGGGTTGTATCCTGTCGCCAACTTCCTTAACTTTTCTTTTGACTATGGTTACCATTTCCCTCATGTTTGCCATAGATGAATTATATCAAATGATTAGATTGTTCTATCAATATAAATCATTTATTTTGGAGATTCTATGCTGAAGAAATCCATTTTATTTCCGGTACTGTACACAGCTTTGTAGGACACAACACCGTCATGTGATGAAAATATGTGTGGCAATATATTTTTAAGCTCGGCAAGCAGATTCTCGCTATTTATTATCTCCTCATAAGTCATCCAAACGAATTCACCATCATCAACTTTCTGTTTTAGATCACCCCCTGCATAGTCCGAAAGAATCATGTGAAAATGGAATTCCTTATCCAGGTCCTTAAGATATGCGTTGCCGACCGCCTTTATTTTCAGATTCCTTATCTCAAGTCCTGTCTCCTCCAATACTTCCCGGCGAGCGGCTTCAAACAGACCTTCATTGAATTCCCTGTGTCCTCCGGGAGCCATCAGGACTCCGGGCATGATTTTTTTATCCTTATGGCGGTGCAGCATCAGATACTTGTCGCCTTTTTTTATGAAACACTCGAGGGTTACCGACAGATTACGGTCTTTCATTCCTAAATTATACAAAACCCCGCCTTTTGGGCGGGGTTTTTCTAACGGAAATTTACTTATCTTAGAATCCCATTCCACCCATTCCCGGCATTCCTCCACCACCGCCCATCGGAGGTGCGGGGGGATTTTTCTCCGGCAAATCGGTTACCAGGGCTTCAGTCGTAAGAATCATCGTTGCGACCGATACGGCATTTTCAACCGCAGTACGGACAACCTTCAAAGGATCGATTATTCCAGCCTTGATCATATCGATCGTTTGGGCTTTCTCGGTTGATTCGGTTGTCAGGACGTTGAATCCCTGACCTTTGGCGCTCGCCGTCCTTGCTTTGGCAATAAGTTCTCCCGGATTCAGACCGGCATTTTCCATAAGCTTTTCAAACGGTGCCTCGATCGCTGTTTTGACAATTTCAAAACCGATCTGCTCGTCCTTGGGAGCATTTGACTTTCCGACTTCCATTTTTTGACTTATGTCCAAGAGGGCAACTGCTCCTCCCGGAACTATGCCTTCCTCAAGGGCGGCTTTTGTAGCGGCAACGGCGTCGATCACTCTTTCCTTTTTGTCCTTCATCTCGACTTCGGTCGCAGCACCGACGTTTATGACGGCAACGCCTCCTGATAGCTTGGCCAGTCTTTCCTGAAGTTTTTCACGGTCAAATTCGCTCGTTGAGACTGCAAGTTCTTTCCTTATTTGAGCAATTCTTGCCTCAATCTTTGATTTCTGGCCCTTACCTCCGATTATTGAGGTGTTTTCCTTATCACTCTTGACTTTGTCGGCTCGTCCGCAGTCCTCAACTTCGACAGACTCGAGCTTCTTGCCCAGGTCTTCGGAGATGACCGTGCCGCCGGTCAAAATAGCAATATCCTCAAGCATCTCCTTGCGCCTGTCCCCGAATCCCGGGGCTTTGACGACTAAGGCATTGAATGTTCCTCGCAGCTTATTGACAACCAAGGTTGCCAGAGCTTCCCCTTCGATGTCCTCGGCGATGATGACCAGATTCTTTGAAACTTTTACGAACTTTTCGAGAAATGGCAGAAGGTCTGACACTGCAGTGACCTTTTTATCGGTAATGAGAATATAGGCATCCTCCACCTCAGCCGACATTTTGTCGGCGTCTGTCGCAAAATATGATGAGGCGAATCCCCTATCAAACTGCATGCCTTCCTTATGGTCGAAGGTTGTTTGCAGGCTTTTGCCTTCCTCTACAGTTATGACTCCGTCTTTACCACCAACGAGCTTCAGGGCATCGGCGATCAACTTGCCCAATTCAACATCGCCGGCTGAAATGGTGGCAACGTCGGCAGCCTCCTTAAGGGTAATCTTTGTCGACATTTGCTTAAGTTGTTCAACTACATAATCACTCGCTTTCATCAAACCCCTTCTCATGACCATGGGGTTGGCGCCTGCGGTGATCATCTTGATTCCCTCATTGACTATCGAGCGGGCCAATACAGTTGCCGTTGTCGTTCCGTCTCCGGCGATGTCGGCGGTTTTTGAA
This sequence comes from uncultured Gammaproteobacteria bacterium, assembly GCA_964629205.1. GTDB lineage: Bacteria > Patescibacteriota > Microgenomatia > UBA1406 > GWC2-37-13 > GWC2-37-13. The sequence continues at coordinate 2,521 of CAZVQH010000003.1, read as the reverse complement.
GAAGCCTCTTTGACGAGTTGCGCGCCCATGTTTTCGAACGCATCTTCAAGCTCTATTTCCCGAGCGACAGAAACACCATCGTGGACAACGTTTGGTGCTCCCCATTTCTTATCGAGAGCAACATTGCGACCTTTGGGGCCCAAAGTGGTTGCAACTGCGTCAGCCAATTTATTAACACCGTCCAAAAGCTTTTTTCTTGCCTCTGCTCCGTACTTAATTTGTTTTGCCATATGTATATATAGTTAAATTAATTTTTAATTATTATTCGACGACTGCCATAATATCTTTCTGCTCAATCAAAAGCCATTCTTCGTGTCCAACTTTAACTTCATTCCCTCCCCATTTTTTATACAGGACCTTCTGCCCAACTTTAACTATCATGCTCTCGCATTTATCCTTATCGTCGGTGCAGCATTCTCCACAACAATCCGATCCCGGACCAACCGCCATTATTTCCCCGGTCTGCGGTTTTTCCTTAGCGCTATCGGGAAGTACGATCCCTGAAGCAGTTTTTGTTTCGCCTTCCAAGGGTCGAACTAATACATAATCGAAAAGGGGCTTGATACCAGATCCAGTTGTTTTTGACATAATAAATCAGATAGAATAAATTTATAACTGATTTCCTCTTTAAAGAGTGAAATATTTATAATAAAAATTTTCATTTTTGTCAATAGGCAATTTACTCTGCTAACAATATGGATGACCCGAAAAGCTTGTCAGAAATCGAAAAACTAAGGACTGCTTTGCAGAGTTCTGAACTACCTGCTAACCTCCATGAAAAGGCGGAAGAGCAGATCGACCGCATAAGCTTTGCACTGAAATACGGTGGCAATTTATCCCAACTCGATATAACAACTAAATACATAGATTGGATCACTCATCTACCGTGGAATAAAAAATCAGATGACGTCCTGGACATCAATTCCGCAAAGCGGATATTGGACCAAAATCATTACGGACTCGCCAAAATAAAAGAAAGAATTCTGGAGTTTCTATCTGTGCTGATTGTCCAGCGACATATTTTCAAGACCGATACCTTCCATGCACCGACTTTATTCTTTGTAGGACTTGCCGGCACCGGAAAAACCACTCTGGCAATATCGATTGCCGAAGCGCTTGGCCGCAAATTTGTAAGGATTCCGTTCGGCGGACTCTCCTCTGCCCTCGACCTCCGCGGACAATCTAAAACTTCGATGGAAGCTGAGCCGGGAATGATAATCAGGGCAATAAGAAGATCCGGTGTCAAGAATCCGGTCATTCTGCTTGATGAGTTGGACCGCATCACCCCCGAATCACGGGCAGCGATAATGGGTGTCCTTATTGAGCTTTTGGATGCCAATCAGAACTCAACATTCACTGACTATTTCCTTGACTACCCCTTCGATCTGTCCCAGGTGCTTTTTATTGCAACCGCCAATAATACCAATAATATCTCAACCGCCGTCATGGACAGGTTGGAAGTAATTCAGATGCCGTCGTATACCGATGACGAAAAAATCGCCATTGCCAAAAGATATGTTCTTCCACATCTTCTTAAACAAACAGGGTTGGATGAGGAGAACCTCAAAATAGAAGATTCTGTATGGCCAAAAATAACCCGGCCGATGGGATTTGACGCGGGAATAAGAAGTCTCGAGAGGACAGTTGAAGGAATCGTCCGTAAAGTCTCATTCAAAATCGTCTCCGGAGTCGGACAGTCTTTCACGATAAACGACAGCAATGTGAAGGAATATTTATAGTCACGGTCTATGTATACCTGTCTGCGACTTTTGAAGCCCCATAGGAGTCCGGTTTTATCTTCACTTCATAACCGCTTCCCCGAATCATTCCGACTACTTCCGTAATAAGCTCTTTTGTCTCTCCGTTTGGGCCGATGTCGACATGAATCTGAATATTGTATTTCGAAATACCGTTGGTTTTGAAGAAGTTCACAAAGTTTTCGGAAGTAGTAAGGGACATTGTTGCCTCCTGATATATTCTCTCTTTCAAAGAAATTTTTTTGTCCTGGATTATACGTTTCCAGAAATAAATCCCCCCGGAACCTACCCTATGTATGACAAGGGCGGAAACGAAATCATATTTATTATTCCGTATTTTCTGCGAATCCGTTCCGACAATAATTTCATACTTGGCTTTTTTATCCGCGCTCATGAAATTTGAAACGATTTCTCTTAGTTTTTCCAGGTCCACTTGGCCGTGTGTCGGGCTTTGGTAATCCATATAAACAATGGATTAATTGTATCACACGAGCCTGTTATACTTAAAACTATGGAAGTAATTAGGGAGATCTGGAAAAAAATAGCTGCCAGTCTTAAGGAAGTATTAAAAAGCCTTGATTGCTGCAGGTAAGCTTGCGAGAATAAGGAACAATATCGGAATAATTACCTTTTGGAAAGGAAAAATACCTGACCGCTTGTTTCTGTTTCTTAAATATTTCTCCAGGAAGTAAGCTGCAAAAAATGAACCCGCGCCGATGGACATTCCTGAGAACACTTCTCCATTAGCTTGATTTGTATAATAT
>CAZVQH010000002.1:0-19825 GCA_964629205.1 uncultured Gammaproteobacteria bacterium | reverse complement strand
CCTGGATGATCTTCAGAAAAGAGGCGATTAAGGAAGAGGAAGTTTTTGAGATAGGCGATAAACTTGAGGCTTTCGATATAGATTCCGATGAAACAAGTTTTTACGTGTATTTTCCTTTTGAGAACTTGGGCCATATAAAAGATCGTTTGGGTGATGCGGTTTATGAGTCAGCGGAAGTTGATTTCAAGCCCCAGACTCTGATTGAGATCGATTCGGAAAAATTAGTTAAGCTTGAGAATCTTATTAATCTGCTTGAAGCCCTGGACGACGTCCATAAGGTATTTGTAAATATATGAGGAAATTTTTTAAGGAACTTCAGAAACAATTTCAGAGGAAAGCATTAAGGATCGACAAGAGGGTCAGGTTTGTGATCTCCGCCCTGGTTTTGGGCGCCCTAATGCTTTTTTCGACTTTTTTTTATTTTGACAAGGCCTTTTTGTTTATTCCTTTGCTGATCTTACTGACTTATTTCCTGACCTATTTCTCACTAGCCGAGGGAATAGAGAAGATAGGTTGGTTTGGGCTCTTTGTCATGCCGATTCTCGTCTCAGTATCTTTCTATCTGGTCTATTTCCTATTTCCTGGCCGCTGGTTGACCCGAATTCCCTTTATAATCTTTTTTGAAATTTCAATATATGCGGCACTTGTCTGCTCGAACATATTCAATGTTGGAGTAGAGAAGAACTTGGGGCTTTATAGGGCTGCTTTTTCCATAAATTTTCTATACCAGGCGATTGTTTCCTTTCTGATTTTCAATCTTGTTTTTGCCATAAAATCAAATTTCATATTCAACGGACTCATTTCGGGAGCGGTGGCTTTCGTTTTGGGCCTTAATCTATTCTGGACAATAAGGCTGAAAAAATATCTTGAGCCTGAAGTGAGGGACTATGCCTTATTTTTAGCCGTAGTTATCCTTGAGCTGGCAGTTGTCGTGTCATTCCTACCTCTAAACACCTCGGTCTATGCATTATTCCTGACAGGAGGCTATTACAGTCTGGCTGGCCTCATTTACAACCAAATGGATCAGAAGCTATTTCAGGAAACAATTCGTGAATACGTAGCCGTGTTTGGCTTCGTTTTAATTATTACTTATCTATCCCTTTCCTGGTAGCCGTAAAATAAGGCTAGGGCAGCCGGGGAGAGGGAAGTGCCACCTTCAAAAACAAGGTCGTGAAATATCTTTCACGGACGTGAATATTTATCCTATAGTATTTAATCAATAATTACTATAGGGTATTAGTTGAGGCTAAAATCTGCAAAGACATTTAAAACGCTATTGAAAAGCGGATAATATTCGAGGCTATAATATTGAGTTTGGACTATCACTATACTCCAAACAGTATCTATGCCTCATTGTGGACAAGTGCGGAAATTCGAGGCTAAATATTTAAATTCGGATTGATACAACAATCTAAATTGACATCGCTACGGTATGCGATAGTTATGTCAATCTAGCCTCGAAAATAACGATTTAGCAAGTAATGACAATCTAAATCAAACCCCTCCCTGCGAGGATCCAAGCAGATACCTTCTTAATCTGATATTTTAGCCTCAAAAAACACTATTTAGCGCGTTATTTAGCTCTAAAAACGAACACCCATATCTGCTGCCGGGAGAAGGACTTATGGTTGAAGCAATTAATGATAATTAATGAAGTAAGCCTGGACACTACCGAAATCAAATGATAAAGCTCCTTGAGGGAGCGGTGCCGGCTTTGCTCCCCAGAGATTATTTGTCAAATATTGCCCATAACCAAACCGGGCCGGATTTAGTGGCGTATGACCGTTGGAGTAACAAGGCATATAACGTCGTAAATTGTATCTTTTACGACGTTACGCTCGGGTGGAGTAAGGGAAGTGGTGGCTTGTTGTATCAATCTAAATTAAAATAATTAATCAATAATTAAAATTAATAAAAACTAATTAATCCCCGTTTCGACCCAATTCTTCCCCCGGGCGGATATGCCCGTTTTGGGTGCTTTTTTGATGCCTCTCCCCGACCCTAAAATAAGGTTTTGGACCGTTATGACAATTAAAACCATAGTACTTCCCTATTTATTTATGCGCTAGGCGAGTGGATTGCTGCGGGATTATTTCCTATTAATGAGGTTTAGTACCTCCGCCTTGACCGACTCGTGGCAGGATACGACGTTGTAGGCGGTTTTGGGGTTTGCCAGGTCAAGGCTGATCGGCTTGCCTTCAAAATCAAAATTCACACCGCCAGCCTCGGAAACGATCAGGTTGGCGGCGGCGATGTCCCATATGAATGTGTGGCTGTTTATGGTTATGTTAAGGATGTTTTCGGCTAGATAACAATCGACAAGAGTCATGCAGAAAAAGGACCGGAAACCTTTGGTATGGGAAACGGTATGCTGGAGGATTTTAAACATTTTAGGGTAGATATTGGGTCGGGAGCTTATGATTCCGTCCAGTAAACAGGCGGAAAGGGGTTTGGCGCTTAATGTCAATTTGTGGCTATTTTTAAAGGCGCCGCCGTTTTTTGTGGCATGATACAGATCATCTGTAGTTGGCCTGTATACGACCCCGGCAGTAATTTCACCGTTTAAGCAGTAGGCTATGGAGACTGCGAAAATGTCCAAACCGGACTCGAAGTTGGTTGTACCGTCCAGGGGGTCTATAATGAACAGGTGTTTTTGGGAGGCCTCATGGAGATTCTCCTCACCGATAAAGCCGATTTCCGAGGCGGGAATGCCCATTTTTGCCGTTTCCGCAATAATTGTCCGTTTCACCGTTTCCTGGCTTTCGATATCGGCCTGGGTATAGAAATCCTGGTGGGAACTTTTGTAGCTGACTTTGTTTTCCTTTTGCCTGAAGTATTCAAGGAGGACTTTTCCGGCATTTTTGGCGGCGAGCTTGATGACTTGATCCATATTGGTATTATAGCACCGCCGACCATTTTTTGAGGGTTGAGGGGGATCTAAGCAGGATGTCTTGGGTGGACAGGAATCCCGTCGAAAGCCTGATATGGTTCCTAACGACTCCAAACCCGTCATCCGGTCCGAAAACTTCGCTTGGATTGGCGCCGATATTCATATCCTTAAGGACGTCAAATGCGGTGATACCGTCCTGGAGTTCAATCCATAAGTAAAGCGGAACATCACGTCCGGCTGCATCCAGATTCTTGAAGTACTTGTGGCCGGGGTCGAGATCCGAAAGGACATCGATCATTGCCTGTTGCCGCTGGGTCAGGACTTCAGCAAGGTCGCGGTAATCCCGATCGTCAACAAGCGCGTCTATTGTCTGGTAAAGAACATCAAGGTCGCCTGACCATGTGGCGACATGCCTCATGTTGTCCCTGTGGAATATCGCTCCAAGCTCCTTATTGGGAATAACTATGCTTCCTATCCGTGAACCCGGCCGGGCCGCCTTCTTGGAAAGCGAGTTGACGAACATGGCTTTCTGGTCGGCACCGGTTTCGTGAATCACCTGCATGATGTTTATTGCTTTTGTCCGGTCGATCATCCACATATAGGCCATATCGAATATGTATATGGTTTCGGGGCTTTTCTCGGTCATTTTATTTATGAATTCCCGCAAAGTGTCAGGCTCGTAAAGCTCGGCATTGGGGTTGTTGGCAGGTGTGAGAAGAACCATGTCGGGATTCATTCCGCCTTCTTCAAAATAGCGGTCGAGCCGTTCGGCGGTCAATTCATTCCTTGGTAGGTCGGAATTGTCCAGATACTGGACTTTTACGCCGTCATCCTTGATCGCCTCAACCGCCATGCTGAATCCGGTCGACGGCGTGAGTAGCGTCGCCTGGTGTCCGAACCTGTTCATACGATTGACATTTATGGAACGGGCAGCTCTTTCAAGCAGGTCGCCACCCCCGTAACCCATCCATACGTCGTCGGGTCCGGCATCAAGTCCAATCTGTTCCGCCTCGCGCGCAACGATGCTGCGGACTTCTGGAGTTCCTTTGCCGCCTTCACCGTTATATCGGGTCAACGCGACTCCGGCATTTTTGTAATTCATTCTTATTTCGCGATCCTTTTCCTGAAAGCGCAGATAGTTCGGGCTTTCGGCATCAAGTCCAAGCCGTCCGGGCAGGTCGCGGTATTTTTCCTCGAAGGGGTCAAATTCGCGTTTGGAGTTGAATCCTATTTCCCATGGGTCGATATCGCCGATTGTCGCCGGCATCGGAAAAAGGTTACGGTCAACGATCCCTTCGTGGGAAAGTTTCTCGACAAGCCGGTTGACGCATTCATTCATTGCCCTTACCTTATTGGGTAGAGAGGGATAGACGTTTGCCATGAAGTGATCGACAAACATACGTCTTATCTCGGCAGCCTTGGCGTTGGCGGTTTCTGTAGGCATTGGATTAGCCTATTATAGCAATAACAATCGCTTTTTCAAATTAACTGTTGCTATAATGAAACTTATGGACATTCTTGAAGTAAAATCACTGACCAAAAAATTTAAGGATTTTACCGCTGTTGACAGCATCTCCTTTTCGCTTAAGGAGGGGGAAATATTGGGACTATTGGGTCCAAATGGAGCCGGAAAGAGCACGACCATCCAGATGCTTTTGGGACTGACGACCGCAACCAGCGGGAAAATTATGTACTTCGGCAATGACTTTGCCGAGAACAAACAGGAGTGTCTCTCGAGGATAAACTTCACATCGGCTTTCAATACTTTGCAGAACCGTACAACCGTCTGGGAGAACCTATTGGTATTCGCAAACCTTTATGAAGTCAAGGACCCCAAGGTGAAAATAAAAAAACTGGTCGAGTATTTCGAAATAATGCACCTGCTCAACGGGCGTTACAAGGATCTCTCGACCGGACAGAAAACCCGCATCAACTTCATAAAGGCACTCCTGAACGACCCGGAAATAATATTGATGGATGAGCCGACTGCCTCACTCGACCCGGACATAGCCGACAAAACCCTTGCCCTCATTGAGGATCTTAGAAAAAACCGCCGGGTTGCGGTCCTTTACACGAGTCATGACATGTCCGAAGTTTCAAGAATCTGCGACCGCGTGATATTCCTGAATCACGGGAAAATTGCCGCCGTAGATACTCCGCTCAACCTAACCAAAAAAATCGAAGTTACGACATTGAGGTTGACGTACGACACCGGAAACCGAGGTGCCATGGAAAAATATTTGTCCGACAATAAACACGAATATGAGTTCAAGGGAAACAATGTCGTTTTTGTCAAAACGAAGGAAAAGTTGGTCCCGAAAATTATTTTCGGAATCACCAAGCATGATATCTGGATTACGGATATCGAAATCCAAAAGCCAACGCTCGAGGATGTTTTTTTACAAATTTCACGGGAATAAAAAATGTCATTAAACCGGATTAAAGCAATAATGCTTCAGGAGCTTTTCATAGTCAGACACTCTTATGAGGTCATAAATGACATCATCATATATCCTTTGTGGTCGATCATCATCTTCGGATTTTTAACGATATATTTGGCCGGAGTTACCGGAAGCGTGGTTGCCAGCTATGTACTAATAGGTACGGTTTTGTGGCAGGTAATAAGCATCACCCAATACTCAATTGCCGTCGGGTGTTTGTGGGAAGTGTGGTCGAGAAATCTGACGAATATTTTCATTACTCCGATTTCAAATAAGGAGTACCTTATCGCGTATTCAATATCGGGAGCACTCAAATCCCTGCTGGTTGTAATTCTCGGAAGCCTGCTGTCTTATTATGTTTTTGATTTCAATATCCTGAGTCTGGGGATTGTTAACTTGCTTTTCCACTATATCAATCTGACTATTTTTGCGTTTGGTTTCGGAGTCATTATCCTGGGACTGGTATTCAGATTCGGAACAAGAATTCAGGCGTTTGCGTGGGGGCTGATCACTTTTTTCCAGCCGTTGATGGCGGTCATATATCCGGTTTCGATTCTTCCCGCCCCGCTCCAAAAATTGGCCTATATATTTCCGCCCACCTATGTTTTTGAAGCAGCCCGGGCCAATGTTGCAGACCAGTCAATCCAATGGTCAAGTATTATCATGGCGTTTGTACTGAATATGGTCTTCGTTACCCTGTCGGTAATATTCTTTGATCTGATGTTTGCGAAGTCGAGAAAAATCGGTCAGTTTGCCCGTCTCGAAGGGTAATTTTATTTATAAACCCTTCAATGATAGTTTGGTTGAAGATGTTTTTTTCAGGATGGATGACTCGAACGTATAGGTGATATTCTGCTTTGTCCGGTACTTTTCCTCGGCATATCCAATAAGTCTGTCCAGAAGGTCAGTAAATTCTATTCCGGTTTTTTTCCAAAGATGGTGATAAAGCGTTCCGGGCAGTGTGTTTATTTCGTTTGCGAACCACTTCCTGGATTTTTTGTCGTAGAGGAAATCAACCCTTGCGATTCCCGAGCAACCGATAAGCCTGTAGACTTCGGTGGCGGCATTTTGGATTTCCTTGGTAACTTTTGCGTCAAGCCTGGCGGGAATTATGATGCTTTTTTGGGCGTTGCCGGTCTGAGCACCGCCGTCCTTGAGATATTTATCCTCGTAAGAAAAAAATTCACTCTGGAAAACCGATTCCTGAAGAAGCGATGGAACAGGAGTGTCATTTCCGATGACGCAGCAGGTGACATCCATCAGGTTCTGCACCGCCTCCTCGACAATCACCTTGGTATCGTAATGAAATGCCACTTCAACCGCAAATTCCAATTCTTTGATATTTAAAGCTTTTGTGATTCCGATGGAGGATCCAAGTCGGGCGGGTTTTACTATGACGGGCATTTTTAGTTTTCCGATCCGCCTTAACATATCCGGTTGCGTGTCGGACCACTGCCGGCGGGTTATATGTACGAATTCGGTCGTGGGTATCTCCTGGGCCCGGTATACAAGCTTGGTCAGTATTTTATCCATTGAAAGCGCGGATGACGTAGTGTCACATCCGACGTAAGGGACGTTAAGCATCTCGCAAATTCCCTGAAAAGTCCCATCCTCTCCGTTTTGTCCGTGAAAAGCAGGGAAAACGATATCGATCACGACTTTTTTGCCGAAGACTCCCCTTTTCCTGAAAGTTAATTTCCCGTTGCCCGAAAGATCCAAGTCGAAAGAGCCAAATTTTTTTGGGTCAAGTTGTCCATTACGGAAAGTGTCGATTCTTGAAAGCTCATCCCCTATCAGCCACTCTCCCTTTTTAGTGAGGTAAACTGCAACGGCATTGTATTTACCGGTTTCCTTGAGTCCGCCTAAAATCAACTGTCCGGTGACTATTGAAACATCATGTTCCGGACTTTTCGATCCGAAAAATACGCCAATGGTTTTCATAGTTTATGGTTATTGGTAATTGTCCGGCCAGTCGTTCTGCAAAAGGACAACATCTCCCGGCTCCATGATTTCCTTTATGCTCCGGTAGGCCTCATCAGCCGATTGGAACCAAACGATCTTTTTGCTATCAAATCCCCGGTCAAGCAAACCTCTTTCGATATCCGGGGTGACGCTGTTTTTGATCAGGATTACCATGTCGGCAACACCTGCCAATTCACTCCCTATATTATAGTGAATTTCGGATTTTTTTTCTCCCATCTCAACCAGTCCCGGAGTTATATATATTTTGCGCCTCTTCGTAAACTTGGACAGGGTATCAATCGCCTGACTGACTCCGTCGGGGTTGCCGTTGTAGGAATCGTCAATTATCAGGGTGTTGTTGGACTTATTCGGTAGGGGCTGAAGCCGGTGCGGAACTGGGCTTATGTTTTTGATGCCGTCGACAATCTGGTCAACGGTCATTCCGAGTTTTTGTCCCAGAAAAATGACCGCATCAATCTTGTCAAGATTGTATTCTCCAAGCAGGGGGAAGAATATTTTTTTACCTTCGACTTTGACAATATAACCCGGTATGGTGTCATCGAACTCTCCCCTATTCCGGTCCCGGTAAAGGTATACTTCATGACCGGCAGTATACTTTTTTTGGTTCACGGAAATATTTTTATCTTGACCGTTAAGAATAACCAATCCTTTGGGCTCCATGTATCGGACGATTTCAAAGATGGTCACAATCGCGGTATCCAATTTCTTCAATCTCTCCAAATGGGCTTCGTTGATTCCGGTCACAACCGCAATGTCGGGCGGAGTAATCATACAGAGATTCTTTATGTCGCCCCTGTAGTATTCGCCCATTTCGACGATGAGAATCTCCGTATCGCGATTGAGCTTCCTAAGGATCAGCTGCGATATTGCGTAAGGTGTATTGACGCTCGCTTCGGTCTTAACGACATTGTATTTTTGCGAAAGGACGGTGGCAATAAATTCCTTCATTCCGGTTTTGCCGTAACTTCCGGCAACGCCGATTATTTTAAGGTCGGGAAATTTTTTTATTTTCGACTTTGCCAACATGATTGCCGCCTCCTTTACTAAAAGATCAAACGGGAGAAGAATGATCGTTGCGGCGGTTATGAAAATATAGCCCCAGCGGTAATATGCAAAAGTCAGGATCACGGCAGACGCTATTTTAAAGGCGGAGGCAAAGTCTGATTGGTAGGCAAGGAAATAAAGAGACAGGAGTAAAATTTTTGCGAGGACGGCAGTCAGTTTGATTTTTGATGTCCAGACGAGGGGTTTGCGTATGGGATGTTTTGGCGGAGTCCCGTTGGTTTTTTTGACGGCGTTCAGGAATCGGAAGACATCATATTCCTCAAGTTGAAGGAGAAGTAGATGAAACCGGAACCTTTCGGATATTTTCATATGAATTCGCTTAGCGCCTCTATAAATTTACCTGGTTCATCGAGAAAAGGAAAGTGACCCGCGTTTTCAAAAACCACCAGCCTGGAGTCGGATATAAGTTTTTTCATGAGTCTGGCGTAATAAAGGGGTGTGGTATTGTCGCGGCCTCCCCAAACGATAAGGGATTTATTTTTTATTCGCGGGAGCAAGGGCGTAAGGTTTTCCGAAACGACTTTGGAAAAAATATCAGACAGCTCATGATTATCCAGGTACTCGCTGCCCAAAAGTACATAAAGCTTTTTTCTTAAGGGTTGCATAAAGTCGGGCATAAACAGGGGTTTGACTGTTTTGGCAACCAGATGGGCAATCTTCTTCATAGGGCTTGGGGCATTTATTCCTGCCGCGTCAACAAGTACGATTTTGTCGAGATATGCCTCCTTTGCAGCTGCCAGTTTTATCGTTATTCTGCCGCCGAATGAGTGTCCGATCGGATTGACGCTCTTAAGTCCGAGCTTGTTTACGAACCCGGTAACGATTCTTGAATAGTCATCCAAGTTAAAATTTTTTCCGGGGTTCTGGGAATTACCGAAGCCGGGCAAATCAAGCATGTAGAGTGAATATTTCTTGAGTATGAGTCGGTCGACTAGATTGAACCATGACTTGGAGTCCACTCCCCAACCGTGCAAGAAAAGCAGAGTTTTTTCGGCACCTTTCGGGTTATAGAAATAATAATTAAGGAGAAGGTTGTCGACGATGATATTTTTATTGTGTATCGCCATTAAGTTTACAGGGACAACAGTAAATTCCTGAACTCGTCCATGGTCGAGAGATTCAGTTTCTTACCGTTCAGGAAAAATGTCGGCGTGGAATTGACTCCGAATTTTTCTGCTTCGGCCACGTCGGTTTGGACCCGATCTTTAATTTTTTGGGAATCAATATCTTTCCTGAACTGCTCCCCATCCATCTTAAGCTCCTCGGCCAGTTTGACGAAATAGTCTTTCGGATTGGGAAGTCCGCTCCACTCTCCCTGTTTGTCATAAAGAGCGGATTCCATTTCCCAGAATTTGCCCTGGACCGCGGCGGCTTCGGCCGCATATGCAGCGTTGAAGGCGTTGGGGTGTATCTGATAAAGGGGCATGTGCCTGAAAACAAGGGACGCGTTCGGAGTGGCGGTTTTTTCAAGCTCCGCTAAAAAGTCCTTGAATCCGCGGCAGGCTGGGCATTGCAGGTCGCTGTATTCGACGAGAATATTTTTGCTTTTCGGGTTCCATGCGACGTGATCAATTTCTCTGACCTTATTAAGTTCCGGAAAGAATGTTGTCTGGGGAACATTGGTGAACTTGTAAGCTATGAAAAGAAGGAGAAAAGTACCTAATATAGCGCCAACCGCAATCAAAATATTTTTGTTGTTCATCCCCTAATTTTATCAGATAGCTCTCCCTTGATCCAATCGTAATATTTTTTATCGACGTCCCGGACGGGAATGGCGACTATTGCCGGTGTGTCGTATGTATGGATATTCCTGACTTCAGCGGCAAGTCTTGTCCACTTGGCCTTTACGGTCTTTGCGATAAGTACCGATTCCTCTGAGGATTCGATTTTTCCGGTTCCCGGCGGCCAGAGCGAAATCGACTCTACCCCGGAAAAAATATTGACGCAGGCGGCAAGCCTTTTTGTCAATAGATGGTTGCCGATATTGCGGGCCTCATCATGAGATCCGCATGTTATGTAAACGAGAATAAGGTCGGACATGCTTCAATTATATATCCTGAGAGTCAAAAGTAAAAATTCTTACGATCTTGACGCGGTTTTGTTTTATAATCAGATAAAAGGATTGGAATCGTTCAATGAGGAAAAAGATATCCGACAACATAAAAAACAACATCCTGCTTTATAAGCTTGCGTTATTTTTGGGTCTGACCGGTTATGGAGGTATGGCGGTGATTGCCCGCATAAAACACGAGTACGTCGACAAACACGGAATCATAGACGAAAAAAAATTCCTACACTCGCTTAGTCTCGCTCAGGTCCTGCCGGGTTCAACGGTCATAAGCCTTGTGTCATACTTCAGCTATCTTAAGGCGGGATTAATCGGGGCACTCATCAGTACCGCCCTTTACATTTTTCCCTCTTTCGTTCTGACGATGATGCTGTCGGCGGTATATTTCAATTTCGGTTCCCTTCCGGCAATCGCGCGTGCCGTTGGCGGATTGAATATCCTTCTTACCTCACTTTTGACGAGCGCATTTTTTGGAATAGGCCGTTCGGTATTGTTCAGGAATGGAAGAATTTCAACCAGGGCGGTCCTTATCACGGCCGCTGCCGCGGCACTTTATTTCTTTACCAGTTTATCCGTTATCTACATAATAATCGCATCGGGCTTTCTGGGGACGATCCTTTATTTTTTTACCGGCGACTTGAAGGATGATCTGAGTGAATCGGAAATAAAATTCGGCAAGCTCTTCCTTAGAAAGAAAGCTTGGGGAATGCTCCTGGCTTTTATAATTATTTTTTCGGTATCGGTTTTCTATATTTCCGAGCCCCTTTGGGTGCTCTTTTCTTCATTCCTGAAAATCGGTTCACTGGCGTTTGGAGGTGGGATTGCCGCAATTCCGCTGATTAAGAATGTCGTTGTTCATGAGCAGCAGTGGTTTACCCTGAGGCAATTCTGGGACGGAATGTCGATTACCCAAATCACTCCGGGTCCAATTTTCATTTCATCGGCATTTTTCGGATATCACGTTGCGGGTATCGGAGGCGCGTTCGTTTCGACAGCTGCGATATGCATTCCGTCGTTTCTCCTTATTATTGTGTTCGGGAAGATCCATGACCGGATAAAAGATCTGGCAATTGTCCGGGGAATAATAAGGGGTTTTCTGGCAGGGTTTATGGGAATACTGGCGGTTATGATTTTGAGGCAGTTATATGGGCTTGTTTCAGACTGGAGGCAGATGTTTCTTTTCGCCGCAATGCTGCTGATACTTCTTAAAAACAGGAACGGGCTTGTCATTGCGATTGTAATCGCGCTATCCTATTCTTTTGTGATTTAGGCAGAGACTACGTTTTGTGCCGATCCGGAAATCCAGGCGGCAATGTTTTCGGAGATCAGCCGATATGACTTGAGGTCGGCATCCTCGGTGTTGAAGGCATTGTGGGGAGTGACCAGAATCCTCGGATTATCGTAATACGGATCGTTTTTTGCAACCGGGGTCATGACGGGGGTTTCGACTCCGTAACCGAAAACTTTTCCCCGTTTGACCGCTTCAATAATGGCAGGTTTGTCAACCATCTCCTCCCTTGAAGTATTGACGATAATCACCCCCGGTTTCATTTTTCCGATTTCCTTTTCCGTTACCATATTTTTGGTTTCCTCAGTCAGTGGCGTACAAATGGCTATGACATCGGACTTTGCCAGAAGCTCGTCCAATCCGACGAGCTTGACATTATCAACAGGCCTGCCACTCCTGTTTATTCCCAGTATTTCCATATCGAATCCCCGGGCGATACGGGCAATTTTTTTGCCGATATCACCAAGTCCGATGATCCCGATAGTTTTACCGTAAACTTCCTTCCCCTTGTATTCCTGGAATCGGAATGAGCCTTTACTTCGGGCGTCACGATCGAATTCGCTGATCCGTTTGGCAAGATCGAGAATCATTCCCCATGCGTGTTCCGCCACCGATTCGGAATTAGCGCCCTTAATACTGCTTATGACGATTCCTCTTGATTTCGCGTAATCAACATCAATCCAGTCGAATCCCACGGTCAAGAGAGCTATGAATTTGAGTTTAGGAAGGCGGTCGATCAATTCCCGGCCAATTCGGGCGATTCCCGAAGGTCCGGCGGCAAGTATCTCGCAGTCTGCGGCTAACTCAACGGCTTCCTCCGGAGTCAGTCCCTGACGGTTGTGGATTCTTAGTTCTCCCAGCTTTTCAAGCTCGGCCCGGACGGACTCAACCCGGGGATTTGAAGTAATGAAACATATTTTCATTAATCAATTATAACAGGGAAGTTAGAACAGGATAGAGACTCCCCATCAGTGAACAAGTGTTTACTATTGCCGGATAATGTCATATACTTGTTTCATGGATTTCAAGGAAATTCAGGCCAAGAGCATTCTCACCCCCTGCGGCATACCGGGGATCGATTATGTCATAAATCCGTACATTGGCTGTCGGTTCGCCTGTAAATATTGTTATGCATCTTTCATGGGTCGATTCGTAGGCAAAACCATTTACGATTGGGGTGATTATGTATATGCCAAAACCAACGCTCCCGAGCTTTTGAAAAATGAGGTCAAAAAACTCAAAAACAAGGGGCAGGGCTTGGAGATTTTCCTAAGTTCGGTGACCGATCCTTATCAGGGCGAAGAAGGCAGATACAAACTGACACGGCGTTGTCTTGAGGAGCTGGCAGACTATGGATATGAGGGCGTCGTCTCTATCCTTACCAAATCAAATCTCGTGATCCGGGACGTTGACGTATTCAAGAAACTGAAACACGTCATTGTCGGCCTGACGATAACATCAACCGACGACGGAATCTCGAGATACTTTGAAAAACACGCTCCCGGCGTATCCGTGCGCCTGGAGACTCTTAAAAAGCTGAATGACGCGGGTATAAAAACCTATGCGTTCATTGGTCCCCTTCTCCCCCACTTTGTCGCTCAAAACGAAGAACTCGAAAAGCTTTTCAAAGCGTTGGCCCGAACGGGCACGAAGGATATTTTCATAGAACACCTGAATCTTGCCAAATACATAAGGAGCCGGCTGCACTCGGAAATGAAAGACGCCGATCCGGAGATCCTTGAAAAATTCTATTCTTCCCAGTCAAAAGATTACAGGACCGATCTTGAAAAAAAGATCAGGGCTCTCATCGTAAAATATGGAATGAATTTGCTTAAAGATATGGTGATTTTCCATAAGGAATTCCAGAAGTTGAAATAATATGAATAAAAAAATACTGGAGCATTTCAAAAAACAGGACGCGCTTCTCTACTCCGCTGCCGTCCGGGCAGGGGCTTTGAGAGTTTTGGAAAAAGAAGTTCCGGAAAATTATTTTCTTGAGTTGTGCAGTGCCATCGTGGGTCAACAATTATCAGGAAAGGCCGCCGATTCTATTTTTGCCCGATTCAAGAAAAGCTCCCCCCGTGGCGTTACTCCCGGAGCAATCCTCAGTATGCCTCATGAAAAGTTGAGGGCTGTCGGACTATCAAACGCGAAAGTAAAATATTTGAAACATCTTTCAGAAGCAGTCGTCGATAAGACTCTCGACATTGATAATCTCGACAAACTGCCTGATGGGGAAATAATTAGACAGTTGACCCAAATCAAAGGGATCGGTCCCTGGACGGCCGAGATGTTTCTGATGTTCACGCTCGCCCGTGAAGACGTCTATTCCCATGGAGATCTGGGTCTGAAAAAAGGAATGCAGAAAATTTACGGATTCAAGAAGCATCCAAGCGTCAGAACGGCGGAGCGGATAATAAAGAAATGGTCACCTTTCAAAACTTACGGAGCTCTCATTTTATGGCGTAGTCTAGAAATCTGAGTTAGTTGCGTCTGGTGTATGATTCCCAAAGCTTTTTGAAAAACGGAAGGGTAAGGGTGGACAAAAGAAAACCGATGCTCGGAATCACGGCATTGAGCCATGGCCGTTCAATTCCGATTGCGCCCATATAAAAACCCATTGCCAGATACGTAAATACAAACAGCAAAACTCTTCTTGTCGTGCTCGTTTCCCATTCTTTGTCCTTTTCGACTTTGAGGTTTCGTTTTTTTATTTCTACCACTTCCTTTTCTAGCTGATCAAGATTCATATCAGATGACTTTGAAATGTTTTAATATGTCGAGTAATCCGTTCTCGTTTACTGATTTGCCGATATAACCATTTTCTTTTTTTTCGGAAATTTTTTTCTTGAGTTCTTCCGATCCGTTCCCCATAACGCCTCCGTATCCGCATATTTCCATAAAGTTCCAGTCCGTCATGGAATCCCCTACTCCAAGAAAATCTGAAAGCGGGATCCCGGTGTTTCTCGATATTGTATAGGCGGCTCTTTTTTTTGATATGTTGTGCGGGGTAACGGCTCCAAAAATTAGAGGCAGCGCCGTCAAATGGACGCCCCATTGCAAGGACACCCGATCCCCAAATTCCTTAAGAAGTCCCGCGATGAATTCCTTTTGTTTTTCGTCTTTCGCGACAGGCATGATTTTGATGATCTGATTATTCCTGGACTCAGACACAAGGGGCTGGGCAAGTATGGGCGGACGGTTAAGGATCGCCGTATGTTTATCGGTGATTTGTCCGGCCTGGGATTTTTCCACAAAATAATCACCGAGTGAATATGCCTCGACATAAATATTGTTTTTCAAGAGGAGTTCGATCAACTGCGCAACCAGTTCGTGGTCTAAAAAATGCTCTTCGAGTATTTGGTCATTGATGAAATCAATAACCATCGCGCCCCCGTCGCCGATGTGGAGATTGTCGAGATGGGCCTCAAGGACAATGTCCTTTATGGCAAAAGTACCTTTGGCGGTGCATAGGCAGACTGGTATACCCCTCTTCTTGAGCGAGCTTAAGGCCGAGATGACTTCCCGGTTCGGCATAGGCCAGTTGTAATCTTTCCTATTGCCGACAATCACGCCGTCGACATCGAGAATTAGTCCTTTTATCATATACGGTCATTATAGAAGATTTTGCCGAAAGTGTTTGACAGATGGGGAAAATCAGGCATCAACGAATGTGAGTGCGGTCCCGACATTGTTGGCGCGTCCTGTGCGGCCTATTCTGTGGATATAGTCTTCATATGTTTGGGGCACGTCATAGTTGATGACATGAGTGACATTGGCGATATCGAGTCCGCGCGCGGCAACGTCGGTTGCGACCATTATCCGGACAACGTCTTCCTTGAACATGCGGATGGCCTGTTGACGCTGGAACTGGGCTTTATCTCCGTGGATTGAGGTGACCTTGAATCCTTTTTGGAAAAGGTCCCGTGAAATTCGCTCCACTCCCCTCTTGGTTCGTCCGAAGACTAGCACTTTCTTGAACTCTCCTGTTTTAAGGAGGCTTGAAAGTTTTTCTATTTTGCTTGTGGTCTTTTCGACGTGGACCAAATCCTGCTTGATATGTCCTACCGTTTCACGGGTTTTGACGGACACGGTTACTGGATTTTTGACAAACGATTCAATCAGTCGGCTTATTGCCGGCGAAACCGTTGCCGAAAAGAACAGGGATTGGCGGTTTTGCGGCAGATGGGAAATGATTTCCTTTATGTCATGGATGAATCCCATGTCAAGCATCTGGTCCGCCTCATCCAGGATGATCATCTTGAAATTGGAAAGTCTGAGGACACCTCTTTTGATGAGGTCCTTCAGCCTTCCGGGCGTTCCGACAACCACATGCGGATTGCGTCTCAGCTGGCGGATCTGGTCCCCCATAGAGGACTGTCCTATGCAGAAAGCGCTCATGATCGGCATGTTTCCGGAAAATTTTCTTAATTCTTCAAGAGTTTGCAAAGCCAGCTCTCTGGTCGGGCTTATGATTAGAGCTTTATACTCATCATCGTGTAAGACTTTTTCGACCAAAGGTATCAAAAAGGCTGCTGTTTTCCCTGTGCCTGTGTTGGCAATACCGATTACGTCTTTTCCATCGCGAATCGCGGGCATGCCTTTGGCCTGAATAGGCGTTAAGGTCTTGTACCCATGGCGAACAATTGTCGCTGTAAGTGATTCCGGTAGGTTAAGGCTTGAAAAAAGTACTTCATCTACAGGCAGAGGCAAAACATCAGATTTCGATATGTTGCTGGCTTTTTTTATGAATTCATGGATATTACCACCCTGAGCGAACCGGCTAGGTCTCCTAAATGGATTACGACCATAGCTACGATTACGATTGGGGTTGCGGTTATATTTGGAATACATATGAAACTCCTGAACTATTAAAAAAAGATGGTAAGAGCTAAGTAAAGCTCTTCTAAAATATGGTCAAGAAGAACTTAAAAATTGAAAAATTTAAAAGTAGAACTTACGATCTTGAGTAATATTATAGCAGATTTTCCGCAAAAAGCAAGGGTATCACGTAGTAGTCTTGTATTAGTATGGGTAAAAATTTCTCAATCAGGCATGGAACTTACGAGGTTTTTGAAATTGAACGACGTTTCTTTATGATGACCATCGCATGGTATACCACCACTGCGATTAAAAGCAGGAGGCCTATGACCATGACCAGGAAAGCTTCTCCAACGCCGCTAAATCCATCTTTTGGCAGGGTCCGCAGATACAAGATACCTAGAACTACCCAAACAACCGGTATAGCGTAAAGATAAATAACGTTCATAGTATGAGTATAACCTAATCCGTCATTGTGCCGCAGGAGGGACTTGAACCCCCACGCCTTATTAGGGCACAGGTTCCTAAAACCTGCGTGTATGCCAATTTCACCACTGCGGCTACACTAAAAAATTACAGTTAAATTATATCAAACGGAGCGGTCAAACCTTGATTTTGTTTGCCCAGTCGGTCAGAAGCTGGTTATTGGCATCCATATTGAAGAGATATCCGTCGATCTTAAGGGATTCGACAATCAGATTGCCTTCGCTTTTTTTCACAAAGTCGGTGATGATATCCACAGCCCCGCAGAAATGGCCGTATGAGGAATCCCCCAATCCAAAAACGGCGCACGGTTTGTTGGCGAATTTTTTGCCATCGGAGTTTTTCATGAACGTTATGAAGTCTATATGAGGTTGACCCTCGAGTCCGTCATTATCCCATGAAGGGGAGGAAAAGATCCTCAGGTCATATGATAATGTGTCCTCAAAGGTAATCTCAGAGACCATTTTGACGGTTACGGCATGCCCCAGTCCGGTCAAAGTCTGGCTCAGGAAGTCGCTTGCAGCCTGGGTGCCTCCGGAATATGTAGCGTAAGCGATCAGTATGTTCATATTTTTATGATATCAAATTTTATTTTTTTGACTTGGTCTTTTTGCGGGCGATAAGCTTGGCCGGAGCCGGTTTGGCTACGGGCTTCAGGGCAAAAAGTATCACGATCATTTCGACAAAGAAAATAAGCGAATATAAATTAGGGAAGGACGGGTTGAAGTATCTCACGAGTTCGCTAATGATGATCGGCCAGGTAACGGCATGCATTCCCATCTTGAACAGGCTTCCGTATCCGTACTGTTTCCTGAATATCAGGCTCACGAGCCATGTGAAGAATGTCAGGACGGCCAATCCGGCCATAACAAAGAAGGTCATAAAGAGGGAACCGAAAAGCGTGAACATGATAAGAGCCGAGACGACAATGCTGTCGACAATCGGAGTAACGTTGGCGGCATACGGCCTGATCCGGTTGATGAATCCGTCGTAAACAGACCTGTTGAAAGTGAAATCCTGCTTCAGGTCACGGAAATAAAATACAGAAGTCTGCTGGATCTCATTATTGTTTGATTTTGAAGGATAAACGACCGCGTTGCGTGTCGCCAATACATATGTATTATAGTAGGGATAATTTTCGATCGACCCCTGGGTGTCGATTATAAGCATGTGGGGATCCTCTCCCCTTCTGGCTGATCCCGGGACCGCGTCGAAGATGTAGGGCTCGGCAACATTCGTCGCAAGCTGTCCCTTGCTGATATTGAGTTCAAGCTCCTCAGGATACATATCCTTGGCGTATTCCATGATTCGGGTAACTCCTGGGGCGATATGAGGGCGGTTTCTGATATAGGCAGCTCCGGCGAACGTTCCCTTTATGAGAACAAGGATAAGCATCATAAACCACAGATACTTGAATGAGAATCCAAACGAAGCTTCTGCAACATCTTTGTAGTACTTGATATCGAATAGGGATCTGCGCAGTGAATAGAAAAAAGTTTGTAGCGGATTCATACCCTATATTAGCAAATAATTTTAATTTTTTCTCTATATAACGTGATATAATTTGATTGCCAAAAAATCAGGAGGAGTGACCCAGTGGCTACGGTACACGCTTGGAAAGCGTGCGAGCGAAAGCTCTCGCGGGTTCGAGTCCCGCCTCCTCCGCCAGGTAGATCTTGATTCTGATAAACTCTGCTTATGGACAAACAAATATTGGAAATGTTTAGTAAAAGTACTTTCAATATCTCCAACGAAAAATATATTTATGCGAAAGTAAAAACTCTTCCCTCAAATTCGGATCACTTCATGATTTCTCAGGATAAAGACGAAATAACAGTGGTAACCGATATGAATAATATTTTGTCACTCGATGTTGTCGAAAAAAATGGTAATTTTTGGAGACTGGTTTCGTTGAACCTGGAGACTCCTTTTATGGCAGGAACATTGGCTGCGGTTAATTCCGCATGTGCAAAAAAGGGATTAAACAATCTGGTAATTTCGACCTATTCCAAAGATTATATCCTTATAAAAGACTCGCAAACAAACCAAATCAGGGAAGTCTTGAATGAATTGGGTTTTAAGGAAAATTAATTAAAAAAGTTTCCGCGTTATGTCGCACGCTCCGCAATTAACTAAGTAAAAATGTATTCTCCGTTATTCGGGTTATTCTTTGTTTTTTTCATCCCGGTAATCTATACTGGACAACTGAAATAGTATAAAAATCAATATGTCCACTAATTTTGAAAGGAGCGCCGGTTACTCAAACATCCGTATCGCAGGCAAATCGGGTCAAATCGAGATCCCGACTCAAATCATGCAGGAAAGGTTCAGGATTAAGCTCTTCATCCGCATACCTCAAGCCGAATATCCGGAGAGCGCCGTCGGGGGCAATACCGTTACTCATTTCGGTCTTCCGATCCAAGACGAAAATGTTGGAGATACGGTTGCGCTTACGAGAATAGTTGAAAACGGCCATTACATACCCGGCATAGTTGAACGGCCGCCACTGCTTTCGCTAACGGATATTTGGACCGGGTACCTGACAAAAGTCGTAGAAACGATACCGATAGAAGATATCGCACCGGAATTTTTCATGCGGACAATAGGCGACATAAAAAATGCCGAGGAGCTCAGAAGTAGAATTCTTTTAAGATATCGGCGTTCGTTGCCGACATTTACCGATGATAGGATTCTGGCACAGGGGGTTTCGATAAGGGAAATAAAACTGGCTGAAAAATTGGTAGGCGAAATTCGCTAGTGGTAAATGAGTATAGAAAATTTATATA
>CAZVQH010000001.1:14119-21265 GCA_964629205.1 uncultured Gammaproteobacteria bacterium | reverse complement strand
ACCTCTTGACAGATTTTTTGCCGTCTGTTACATTGTTACTTGTATGGGAGTTAAAGAAAGACGGACGAAGATTTTGCTTTCACTTTTTCTTGTTGCGGGCGTTGATTTTTCAGCTGTGCCCCTGGACGAGAGGGTTCAGCAGATATTCGACCTTACATTGAATCAGAAGACCCGCGGTACAATCTCCGCTCTATTGAAAGACGGACTTATCGAAAAAACGGAAACAGATAATGCCTATAAGATAACCTCAAAGGGTTTTAATGAATTGTGCCTGGAGTTCTCATCTTTCAGATATCTTAAGGAAAATTGGGACGGGAAATGGAGAATTATTTCCTACGAAATTCCGGAGAAAAAAAGGGAGATTCGAGATAGATTGCGCCGCGAAATGCAGGGCTGGGGTCTCGGACCTTGGCATAGGTCGTTCTGGCTGACCCCCCATCCGGTCATAGAGACCTTAAAGGAACTGGTTGCCCAGAAGGAAGAGGAGAAATATATCCAGGCCTTTGAAGGAGCACCTGTTTATGGGGATCGCGATATTCTTATCGAGAAAGTCTGGAACAAGTCGGGCCTAGATCGTTCATATAGGGAATTGTTCAAAAAATGGCATGAAATTCTCTCATCGGGAGACGAAAAATCCGGCAAATTCAAGAAAGTCGTTTCGGAATACGTGACCATCCTTCGTCAGGATCCGGGATTACCCAAAGAGCTGGTCGGCGAAAGCTGGATCGGATTTGAAGGTTGGAATATCTTCCGGGAAATCAAATCTATTCTTCTAGGTTGATCTTTATATCACCATCTTCATCCGTCCGTTTGATTTTTATGTTTTTGGCCTTGAGTAGATCTATTATCGAGTTGTGGGGATGACCATAGGGGTTGTTTTTACCTGCACTTATCACAGCGATCACGGGGTCTGCTAAACGCAAAAATTTTTCCGTTAGACCGTTACGTGAGCCGTGATGAGGGACCATTAGTATATCAACACTCTCTTTGTCTCTATATGTCAGGCTATTCAATGTTTCTGGTATCGAATCTCCCGTAAACAACAATCTAAACCCACTCTTTTCATAGAGGAATATACTACTTGCATCATTGTCTTTTACATTTAGAAAATCAACGGGCGGCCAATAAAAAGTAAAAACACTGCTACCAAGCCGTATTTTATCTCCGGAGAAATAAGACCGCCTTCTAATATTCAATTCGTCAATCCTTGATAGGAGTTTCGCATAGCCGGCATCACCTTCTGTGCGCGAGCTTGTTATGACATTATTCACCTTGAAGCGGTTGATTATATGGATAGCGCCCCCATAGTGATCGGAGTCCGGATGAGTAATAATGAGAAGTTCCACTTTCCGGTCAAAAAAAGGCATATGTCTACCCAGACACTCAAGTACCCGGGCGTCCTGACCGGCATCGACAATAATGTCAATATCGGGCACATTCCTGATATACGTCGCGTTTCCCTGTCCAACATCACAAAAGACAACGCTATTACGATTGTTTGCGAAGAATGTAAATATAAATACAAGTGAAAATACAGAAAACAGAAGTGTTCCTATTAAGGAATTCAGGGTAATGGGCGATTCATCCATTCTTAATTAAATTGATGAAATATGAATGGCAAATCCGCAAGAACTTCAATAATCCAGACGATATAGGCTAGGATGCCGTAACACAGGTGGGCGGGTATAAGACCTAAGGAGTAGTCAATCTTTCCCAAGATTGCGGTTATAAATCCTAAAACCATAAGGACCGGAATAAGGGGAGCCACGAGCAAGTTTGATAGAGGAGCGATCAGAGAAATCTGACGAAAATATATGAAGATTATTGGTGTTGTTAATAGTTGCGCGGCAAGTGAAATCTTTAATTCTTGCCATATCCTATTTTTTGATGATGTTTGGCCGAATAATATGATTCCTATTGTTGCGGCATATGAGAGCTGAAGCGAAACAGTCGATATCCATTTGGGAAAAAATACGGTAATGAAAAGCAGCGATATGATGAGGGCGTAGAGAGTAAAGTTTCGACGGCCATTTATAATAGCTACGAACGTTAATATACCCATAACGCCTGCTCTGATAATTGGGGCCTTTGGACCTACAAATAATATGAATAATACTACTGTTAGTATAGTTATCAGAATAGAGGCTCGTTTGCCAAAATTATGTGTAACTCCGCTTACTATCGCACAAAGAATAGTTATATTTATTCCTGATAAGACAACAAGATGGAGCAATCCAACAGTCTTTATATCATTATAAAAATTCGGGCTTGCTTTAAGATCTATGCCGAACAAGATTCCGTTTAGCAAGGAAGCATGCGGCTCAGATAAGTAGCCCTCGATGATTGACGTGAAAAATTGTGGAGAAGTAGACATACTAAAGGCCTATTAAATTTTTTATATTATTGAAGACATTATTGCTTATGATCTTTTTAGTGATGAGCTCTTCCAAAGCCTTAAATGGTCGATTATCGACTATTTTTTGAGCTGTGATCTTTCCGACTCCGGGCAGGGTGTCGAGCTCTTCGATAGTCGCCAAATTAAGATCGATAAATGCCGCATAGAGACCAGTCTGTGAAGTAGGCTGACTCATGTTCTGAAGTTGTCCGTTTTCCATAATTATACCGTTACCAAGCTCCCACTCGAAGGGTATATATATTTTATCCTGGTCGTTCATGATCCGGGCGAGGTTGAAGTTCCTTGAAAAGAACTGTTTGTCTGCGGTATCGGAGAGACCACCACCCATTTCAATTATTGAATTGAGTCTTGAGCCATTTGGGGCTTTATAAAGGCCTGGATTTTTGACCGCACCGGAAAGATCGACGTATATATTTGCTCTTTCTCCCGTCACGCCTCCAGTCTCGATAATGAGCTCATCTTCATCTCTTTCCTCACTTATCGCCGACCGGTAGGTCGTAACCGAAACAACGGCGATCAGCACGGAGATGACGATAAGGGAAGACTCGACAAGGTATTTCTTAAGTTTTTTATATAGCAATTTCCCCATGAAGATATTAGATCATTCGTAACTTTTCTTGTCGATGGACTATATGCTACAAAAAGAAGAATAGGGGTTGTTTTTAAAACAAAAAATCTACGTTATTCATCAGCTGTCTTCGTCATCATTATTGCCGAATCTTTTGGTCAGATAAACGGTTATCGCAATCAGGGCAATGACCGCCAAACTTATTTTAAAGGGGAACGCAAAGAAACTTGTCGAAGCAAATAAGTTGGGAGAATTTTCCCCAAAATTTACATTGGCGGAAATGCTGTAGCGTCCGATATACAGTCCCGAGAGCACGAGAGTTGGGGGGCTATTTTTGTATGACGAATCGTTTAAGTCCGCAGACGGTGTCGCTTCAAGCAGTCTTTGGGAAGAGGCGAGAATATTTTTTGGCAGAATATCGAAATTTGCTGTTTGCCCATATGCGCCGCGAAGGCTGATTTTTCCATTGGGGACGATGCGGTTCACCCCCTTGTTTTCCATATAAAGCACAACGGGGATCCGGTCTAGGCTGTCAAAGATCCTGATATCCTTACCAAAAAGACTCAATTTGATATTTGACAAGGTGTCAAAAATAGTTATTTTTGGTTTAATGTCTATTATTCCGGAGTCGGTTACGGTTATCAATATATTTGAGGCGATTGTGGCTCGCGCACGGGACGAAACAACGCCTTCCGTCGTTGTCGGCGGCTCAGTCTGGGCGAGAAGGGAATAGTAGTAGTCACCATTCGGAGCATTGTCGGGTACCCGTATTCTAAGTAAAAGCTGTTGAGTCTCTCCCGTCTTGAGGAAGAAGGGTTCTCCCAATTGAAGATTGGCATTATCCAGGGAAAATCTAACCGGTCCGGTCGCTTCGTCTTTTAACCTTACGCTTCCCATATTGTCCCGCGGCTCAAAATCAACAATCCGGGTATTGAGTATTGCGGGATCACCGCCGTTTTTAAGATTGTAGGCAATCATTATAGATTTACCCGGCTTCATGGCTGCGTCAATTATCGGAGGCGTGATCGAAAGGGAAACTTGCTGGGCACTCACGGTCGACGCGCCGCTCAATGGCGACAGGACAATGACACCTAGCATAAAGATTCTTAACAAACCGTTTTTTAAGTTAAACGTTTTCATAAATATTAATCTAAAATCCCGGCGTTGCTACAAAATTAACGACCGTTTGATAACTACCAAGAGGTTGTACTGACGATATATTCGCCTTAAACGTTACTGTTGCCTGGCGGTCGCGTCCTACATTTGTTGAGGTCATGATGACGGCAGGCGATTCGGGGGTTGTCCGGTCCGGGAACGGTCTGTAATGATCGCTTGAGGTAAAGTCGGTCGCAATATCATCGCCGGTCATGTTATATCCGAATCCGTAAGTACTTGATGAAGTCCAGGTTTTGGCCGTCGATTCGTCGCAAGTATCAACTCCGCCGTTACATTCCGTGTCAGGAATAAAATTCGAACCGTTTAAGGTCCTGAGAGGTCCCTCTTCAATTGCGGTTACCTGATATTGTCCCGCGCTTCCGAAGCTTACCGACAAAACAGTCGTTGCCGTTGACGGGGTGCTGGGGATGAGGGTACCCAAGTCAACATTGATATTTGAAATTGAAAACTGGAACGGGATTATGGAATTTATATACTGGAATCCGGCCCGAACAACGAATCCCGCGGATGAAAATCTTCCCGCTGCCGTTTGTCCTATTGTGTCGGTCAGCCTGTATCCGGATGAGGATTTGCTGCCGGACGCGGAATTCACATTGGCATTGTCTATATGAAATCGGGGTGAGTCCATATCGATCGCGTAGGTGTTTCGGACAAAAATCAAGGATATGAGTATAGGAATGAGTACGAATCTGGACATTTTTTTACGCATTCTAGCTTCTTTCGAATTTTTCAATGAGTTTTATCATGCGTGATGCTGATTTTTTGATATTGACAAGTTCATTGTCCCCGACATAATTTTCGGCTGCTTCCTGGATATTTTTGACATGATTTTTGAGCATTAGGGAAAGAAACAAGAAAGTATCTTCCTTCAACTTCTGATTTTTACTTCTGGATCGGATCGCATCCATATGCTCCTGACCCATATAAAGGGCGAATGGAGTCAGAAAAGCCAGAGATATGATCGGAAGAAGACTCTTAAAGTCCTGGCCCTGGGGCATTCCCAAAAGAAAAAACGCAACAAGAGCTATCGTGATAATTATAGATATGACAGGCTCAAGCATAAGGCTTAATGAGAATAGCAAGAAATAGGTCAGGAAAAAGAAAGGAGACGAGGTGCCTCCGGTTGAATTAACTATTGCCAGGGTAACCAACGTGAACACGACTGATTCAAGAAGTCTGGAGTAGGAAGAGTCCTTGATTAAGTACTTTTTGGCAATGTATAAAATCATAAACAGTATCGCCGATATTTGAAGGTCATACTGGGCAAGGAGGGTGTGGGGGAATATAAAGGCAAGTACAACCGAAAATATAAGTATGACGGAATGGGTGATTTCTTTCGACATAATATAAATATACTATATATTTTTTTTATGCTAAAATATGCAAATGGCAGACGCAACCAATATAAGAAAAAATATTACGGGAGATGTGATGGACGAACTGAAGAAGGTTAGCTGGCCTACGCGCCGTGATACGACAAGGCTCACAACCATCGTGATTGGAGTCTCCTTGATTATCGGACTTTATATAGGTATAATAGATATTCTTTTGGCGAAGGGACTTGAATTTATTACTAAATTCAGATAAACTCCCATTTTTATGAATCAGGATCAAATCACCAAAGAACAGAAGGAAGCGGTAAAAAGTAACGTCCCGGTTAATCCGGAGGCTAAGTGGTATGTCATACACATCCAGACAAGCTATGAACAGAGAGTCAAGCAGGCTCTTGAGCAAAGGGTGAAGTCGCTTGGAGTTGAAGATAAGATCTTCGACGTAGTTATTCCCACCCGTGAAATTGTCGTTGTCAAAAAAGGAAAGAAGACTAAGGCGACCGAAAAGGTTTTCCCGGGTTACATCTTGGTTAAGATGATTTTGAATGACGATTCATGGTTGGTTGTCCGCACAACAGAAGGGGTTACGGGTTTTGTAGGCGCAGGCTTGAAGCCCACGCCAATCTCCGACAAAGAGGTTGATGCGATTATGAAATTCGTAGAACAGGAACAGCCTAAATTCAAGGCAAAGTTCTCGGTAGGGGAAGCGGTAAAAATTACCGAAGGGCCTTTTGCCGATTTCTTGGGAACAATTGAGGCGATAGATGAGCAGCAAGGTAAAGTCAAAGTGTTAGTTTCCATTTTTGACCGCGAAACACCGGTCGAACTGGACTTTTTACAAGTAACAAAACTCTAATATGGCAAAAAAAATCAAGACACTGGTTAAACTCAATCTTCCGGCAGGAGAGGCGACACCCGCCCCGCCAGTTGGACCGGCATTGGGTCAGCATGGAATTCCTATTATGGATTTCATCAAGGAATATAATGCCCGAACGGCAAAATTAAAGGGACAAATAATTCCGGCTGTGATTACCGTATTTGAGGACAGAAGCTTCACTTTCATCACTAAACTACCTCCGGTTGCAGCCATGATCAAGAAAAAGATAGCCCTTCTTAAGGGTTCGGGAAAACCAAATACCGAAAAAGTCGGGAAATTAACGAAAGTGCAAGTTGAGGAAATTGCCAAGGAAAAAATGGGCGACTTGAACGCCAATGATGTCGAAGCCGCCAAAAAGATTGTTGCGGGAACGGCAAGGTCCATGGGCATAGATGTCGAAAACTAATTATTATTTTTATATCAAATAGAAAATGGGAAAAGTAAAAACTCGAATACT
This sequence comes from uncultured Gammaproteobacteria bacterium, assembly GCA_964629205.1. Taxonomy (GTDB): domain Bacteria; phylum Patescibacteriota; class Microgenomatia; order UBA1406; family GWC2-37-13; genus GWC2-37-13. Next base: position 14,440 of record CAZVQH010000001.1, on the reverse strand, counting down.
GGGTCTTGAAGACGTCGAAGAGAAGCAGAAAAAAGAGCAGAAGGAAAAAGCAGCCATGAAAAAGATGGTAAAGAGTAAAAAAGCCGATGAAGTTGAAGAGACCGTAAAGGAAACGAAACCGGAAGTAAAAACGATCAAGACTAAAGAAAAGAAAGTCAAGAAAGTCGAAGTTAAGGCGCGGGGCAAAAAATATGAAGCTGCCGCAAAACTCGCGGACAAAACAAAATCCTATCAACTTTTGGAAGCCGTAAAGCTTCTGAAGCAAATGAACAAGGCTAAATTCGATCAGACGGTAGAGCTTCACATGGTCGTTGATGAAAC
>CAZVQH010000001.1:0-14109 GCA_964629205.1 uncultured Gammaproteobacteria bacterium | reverse complement strand
GTTACGGTCGTTGACGATAAAGTTTTAGAAAAACTTGAAGCGGGTAAAATCGACTTCGATATCCTCGTGACTCATCCGAGTTTCATGCCCAAGTTGGCCAAATTTGCTAAAGTGTTGGGACCGCGAGGATTGATGCCTAATCCCAAGGCAGGTACAATTTCTCCCAAGCCCGAGGAAGTGGTCAAAAAATTTGAAAAAGGTGTTTTGAGATGGAAAACAGAGCCGAAATTTCCCCTTATTCACCAAATGATCGGCAAGGTGAGTCATGATGAAAAGGATCTTGTCGAAAATGCGGTAAAGTTTTTGGAAACCGTCGGTAATAAGCACATACTGAAAGCGTATATAAAGTCGACAATGAGTCCTTCATTGAGGGTCGACCTGCAGAAATAACTTTCAGATCCTGAATCTTCTTTTCGTGAGTTCGACAATGAGGTCGGTCGCGTCCTCGATCATTAGGTTGGGGCCAGTTCTTATTATCATATCGTAGTGATGGGCTTTTCTTTGGTCATGGTTGAATAGGGTAGTTACGAAGCGCTTCCGTTCCTCGTCCGATTCTTCAATGCGTTTGAGAGCCTCCGACCTGGATATGCCTTCATATGTCATTTCCCAGGCAACGCGTTGACTCATTTCGCATACGATTCTAATCTTCAGCGCCTGCGGGAATATGAAATTGGCGCCTCTTCCAAGAATTATGGCATGACCTCTTTGACCGATTAGCGATAGTACCTTTATCAGGTGTTTATAGTAGCCGGACATATTCAGGAATCTTCTGCCGAATATTTCGCTTATCAGCTCATCTGCCAAAGGCAGGCGCTTTTCGTCAATCGACTGAACGAGGTTCCTTTCAAGATGGGCTTCCTTGGCGATCTCATCTATGATCTCCTGGTCATAGACTTTCCATCTGCCGCCCAACCGCTTAGCAACCAAATTGGCGATGGCCTTGCCTCCCGATCCCATTTCGCGGGAAATTGTGATGATCGGAAGCGGACCCCGAAACGTCGATTCTTTCTGGCGGAAGATGGAAGGTATGATGTTGTCCTGAATCAGTTCATGGAACTTCTTCATGACAAAATTATAGACCAACCCGATTCAAAAAGACAAGGGTATTTTCAAATAAGCGGGAAGACAACAATATAATTTGCTATCATTAAAAAATGGATAAGATGGGTAGGCTGATATTGAGGACGAGTGAGTTTTGGCAATATCTTTCCCAGAGTCAAAAGGACTTGATAAGAGAAGGCCAGTACTTGATGGAGGAGGTTGTCAAGGATAATGCCTACCAGTTTAAGGACTATTCATTTCTTGTTTTTCCGTTTGCCAAGGCTTATGAGGGGTTCCTTAAACAGATTTTCAAGGATATAGGATTCATTTCCCGGCTTGACTATATATCGGACCACTTGAGGTTGGGCAAGCTGATGTCCCCCAACCTTATCGGCAAACTTGGGGAGAGGTCGCTTTACTTTAAGATAGAGAGCAGATCGGGAAGGGACTTGGCCGATAAAGTTTGGAATGTCTGGAAAAGAGGTCGCAACCAGATTTTTCATTATTTTCCGCATAATCTGAAAGCGATAAGTTTTGAGGAGGCGACGACAATCGTCAACGAAATAATCGAGACAATGGAAGAAATTTATGAAAAATTAAAACCAAAAAAACCATGAAAGGACTGACACAAAAACAGGCGGATACACTTCTGAAGCAATACGGATATAATACAATTTCAGAGCCTTCCAAAAAGCATATTCTTGTTAAATTTTTTGAACAGTTTAACAACTTCTTGACAATGCTTCTCATAGGCGCCTCCGTTCTTTCGTTTTTTCTTGGGGAAGGGGTTGATGGCGCACTCATCATCGCGATCGTGGTCCTTAATGCTTTTTTTGGTCTTTATCAGGAAGCCAAAGCAGAGGAGTCCTTGAAGGCATTGAAAGAAATGACCGTGACAAAGGTGAGGGTCATAAGGGATGACCAGCAGATTGAAGTCGACAGTAAATACCTCGTTCCGGGGGACATGGTTTATATAGAGGAGGGCGTCAAGCTGCCCGCAGACGGCGAGATCATGGAATCCATCAATCTTGAAGTCAATGAAGCCGCTCTGACTGGAGAATCTTTGGCGGTAGTAAAAAAAATCAAAGATCATGTATTTTCGGGAACGATCGTGAGTCGAGGGCGCGGTATGCTCAGAGTCGACAAGACCGGTGATGCGACCAAATTCGGGATGATCGCCCGCAATCTGTCGACAATAGTCGAAGGCCAAACACCGCTCCAGAAAAAATTGACCACGCTAACGAGATTTATAGGGATAGGGGGAGTCGTATTGTCACTTATTGTATTCCTGATTTCTATGCTTGAGGGATCGGGTTATTTCCCCGCATTTCTTCTGGCTATTTCGTTGGCGGTTGCTGTGGTTCCTGAAGGTTTGCCGGCTGTGATGACGATAACTCTTGCCATAGGAATGAAGAGGATGGCGGGAAAAAAAGCGATATTGAGGCGACTTTCCGCTATTGAGGCCCTGGGCAGTGTTACCCTGATTGCGACCGACAAAACGGGAACCTTGACTACAAATAAAATGCAGGTAAAGGAGATATATGTAGACGACAATAAGTATCTTGACGCCGAACTTCCCGATGAAAAAAACCACCCCTTCAAACTGATGGCGCTAAACAGTATTTTGTGTTCGACCGCCTCCCTTGTTTACATACATGATCACGGCAGTTGGGATGTTCTGGGCGATCCTACAGAAGGGGCACTGCTTTATATGGCTCAGAAGATGGGTCTTGATCTTGATGAGGTGCGCGGGGGGTGGAAATTAATAGACGAAAAACCATTTGACAGCGTCAGCAAGATGATGACCGTAACAGTCAAGAAAAACGGTAAAGGTAATGAAAAATATACTTTCTCGAAAGGTGCTCCGGAATCTATCTTGGCGCACAGCAAAAAAATAATGATCGGCAATAAGGAAAAACCGCTCACCTTGAATGAGAGAAGGAAGCTTGAAGAGGTGATTGAGAAATGGGCTGGCCACGGATTGAGGGTTCTCGCATTCTCGGTAAACAACGATACTTTCCTTGGCATGGTTGCCATTCACGATGCGCCCAGGCTCGAAGTTAAGGACGCAATTGCCAAGGCAAAGCGGGCAGGCATAAAAATAGTCATGGTTACGGGTGACAATGAAAAAACCGCTGAAGCAATAGGTGTGACGACGGGTCTTTTGGGTGAGGGTGATGAGATATTGACTGGTGCCCAGGTTGAGGAATACAGCGATGAGGAATTGCTAAAAATAATGCCTCGGGTCAAAATATTTGCGCGAACCAATCCGTTCCAAAAGCACAGGATCGTCAAGCTGTATCAATCCTTGGGCGAAGTTGTCGGAGTAACCGGGGATGGAGTCAACGATGCCATTGCCCTAAAGCAGGCAGACGTAGGTGTCGCTATGGGTTTGGTCGGGACCGATGTTGCCCGGGAGACTGCGGATATGGTCATTACCGACGATAATTTTGCAACAATCATTACGGCAATAGAGGAAGGAAGGGGAATAATCAACAACATAAAAAATGCCATAAAATATCTGCTTTCCTGTAACGTTTCGGAAGCGCTTGCCTTGATAATCGGGCTTATCATGGGACTCCCGACCCTTTTTTATCCGATCCAATTATTGTATATCAATCTTGTGACAGACGGCTTACCTGCCCTTATGCTTTCATTCTCGCCCCGCGATCCAAACTTGATGTCAATTACACCCGAAAAAGAGATGGTACTTCTCAAGAGGAAGGACCAGCTTTATATATTCTGGATAGGTTTTATCGGCGCATTGCTGGTTATTTTCGGATACCTTGTCTTCACATACTGGATGAAGACCGATTTGGGGAAAACCGCCGCATTCTCTGTCCTGACCCTGATCCAGTCATTCGTATTCATAGACTTATGGTTAAGCCACAGACACATACATCAGAATCTCAGCCATCTTTTCAAGCCTGTTTTCGTAATCGCATTCACGGTTCCCTTGCTGTTGCAGCTTATGATCTTAAGTCATCCATTCTCGGCATCGCTCTTTAAAGTCAGTCCGGTATCTTTTGGGACCTATATGCAGTTCATGGCGATTTCCTTCCTGGTTTTGGCAGGGGTAAGGTTCGTGAAGAAGATAGTCCGCCTATAACGATTTAACAGTCCGGATAATGGCTGCAGCGTCTATTTCTTCATACTTGAGTAGTTCTTCCGGAGATCCGGACATCGGTATCTTTCGGACACAAAGGTGTTTGAACTTTATTCCCAATGCAGCTATTGCCTCTCCGATTCCGCCATACGGGTAGTGGTCTTCAACTACAATCACGTTTTTGGCCTCAGAAGCAATGGCTATCAGATTTTTTGAGTCAATGGGTTTTACAGAATAGAGGTCTATAACGGTAATTTTAATATTTTCCCGACTTAATTCATGTCGGGCCTTCATAGCCTCATGGAAGGTGATCCCGGCAGCGATGATGACCGCTTTAGGCTTACTATTTTTACCTGCATGAACCTTGAATCCTCCTATCTCAAATACCTCTTTTTCGCTATAAATTTCGGGAGTTTTTGCTCTCGTTGTCCGCATATATGATATTCCTGAATGTTTATTCATAAGAGCCGTCAATTTATGGGTTGACATCGAATCTGACGGATAAAGAACCACACTGTCCAAAATACTCCTCATCATGGAAATATCCTCGAGCCCCATTTGAGAGGGTCCGTCTTCCCCGATCGATACGCCGGCGTGGGAGCCGATTATTTTCAGATTGCCCGCGGAATATTGGGCCATTCTTATCTGGTCATATGTCTGGGTCAGGAATGCGGCAAAAGTCGATATGTAGGGAATAAAGCCGATTTTGGAAAGCCCGACGGCAACAGCCATCATGTTCTCTTCAGCGATGAACATTTCGAAAAAACGTTCAGGAAACCGCTTTTGGAATTTATTTTGGAATGTGGAGTTAGCCACTTCTGCATCGAGCACGACAATATTCTCATTTTCTTCGCCCAGACTGACGAGAGCGTCTCCATAAGCCTCCCTAGTTGCTTTTCCGGTTTCGGGATTTATCTTATTCTCGAGCTTGGTAAGGATATTTGATATCTCACGTCCGTTGGACTTTCTCTTAATCGGTGATATCTCATACTCGGGTTGTGGAAGCGTTCCGGTTATTTCAAAATCAATCTTTCCCAAACCGCCTACCGCAGCTTTAAGTTGATTTTGGTCAAGTGATTTTCCGTGCCAATCTCCCTTGTTTTCGAGAAATCCAACACCTTTTCCCTTAACCGTGCGGGCTATAACCATAAATGGTTTTTGATTGTTCACAGTCCGCCTTTCTTCTATTTCCAAGAATGCCTTATTTATCTCATCAAGGTTATGCCCGTTATTTATGATGATTGTTTCCCACCCGAAAGCCTGGAGTTTTCTTTTGTATTCGTGGGTGTCCCAACCGGCCTCGGTTTCGCCGAACTGGCCAAGTCGATTTACGTCAATTATCCCAACAAGATTATTCAGTCTATAGAATGAAGCTATCTCGGCAGCTTCCCAAATCTGTCCTTCGGCCATTTCCGAATCACCAAGCAAAACCCAGATCTTAGGCGTCCGCCTCATCTTCAATTCTCCGCGGGAGATCCTTAAGTTTATTGCCAGAGCCATTCCAAGCCCGTTTGACAGTCCCTGACCAAGGCTGCCTGTTGCGACGTCTGCATATTTGAATCTCGGGTTCGGATGTCCTTCAAGGGAGCTTCCGAACTTCCTGAGTGATAGTAATTCTTTACTTTTTACCGCTCCGGCGGCGTGATACAATGAATAGAGCAGTGGGGAAGCATGGCCCTTTGAAAAGATCAGGTGGTCGTTGGAAAAAGCTTTTGGATTTTTGAGATCGAAATGAAAATGGCCACCAAAAAAAAGCGAAGCCATAAGCTCGACCGATGAAAGACTTGAAGTCGGATGTCCCGACCCGGCCGCGGACGTTGACGCCAGAATATCATAGCGGAGCAGCCGGCAAATTTTTTCAATCTTATTTACGGTCATTAGTTCAGATTAACAAAAAATCGGAAGTTAAACAAATAAATGGCAGAAGAAATATTTCAATCCGGAGGGCGGACAAGAGTAGACAGACGAAGCAGCTTTGTAAGACGGATCGAGCAGAGGATACCTGAGAACTACGTGACAAGATTCAACTTCGAATCCTATAAAGCGATGAGGATGATGGGAATAAAAATGGAGACAGACTTTTCCGAACTTTCCGCGGAAAACAAGAAATTAACCCAGATGATGATGCCGTTTTTGGTCGATCACGGCTGCATGGGAAGACTTGAAGGTTTAAATCCGGTTCCAGAAAAATTCGTCAAGGCGCGTGAGGATTTGGTTTATGACAATCGTCCTCTTGACCCGATACCGGTAATGTCGGATGCGGTCGTGCCTTTTATAGTAAAGAATAACGAACTTGCTTTTACGTCAATCGACGGGGAGGGTATTTACAGTCACAACGAAGTCAGCAATCTTGAAGCTGACCGTGCCATAAGGCGGATGCTTATCCGTCTCAAAAACGATCCCACCTTGTCCTCGGGCGACACCGTTAACGATGCTGTGATAAGGTTCAAGGGCGACCACTTCATAATCGCCCGCCGAAAATTCAGGAATGACGAACAAGGGGCTCTGGAAAGAGATGTCGAGCGGGTCTCAGAATCCCTTGACCTGAGAACTCTTCCCGAGGAGGAAGCCCATAAATTGACAAGCTTCAGGATAGACCAAAACGGCAGAACCCTGCTTGATATCGTCAGGATGTATCGGGATGAAGCCGTCATAAATGACGAAACTATAAAGCCCAGAGAAACCCATGGAAAGCTCCAAAACAGATTGAATAAAATCTCAGAGCTTCATCCGGAGTTAAAAACTCTAACGGCAATGATAGAAAGCAGGCAGCCGGATGAACAATCAACACTTATCGGCATACTGGAGGAAAGTCTTTTTGATCCGAGACTCCAGGAAGTTGCCGACAAGTACAAAAAAAAGGGATTGAATGTGCATGTTTATAAGGACATGGCCGACATGCAGAATCACATTATTGAAGATGAAAGCGGATTCGCAAAAGTGGACCTGGCGAGTTCCCTAAAATCCATAAATTCGGAAAAAGGTTTTTCCGAGGATGCGGGGGACGCCTTTCTGACCGCAATCTATGACAGAATGATCGGCCAGTTGAAGCAGGAGATTCCCAACCTGACAGATGTCACGACGATGCGAAGATCGGGAGACTTTTATTTTATTGAGGAAAAAATGAGTTGCGGCGACATGGCAAACGCATTCCTCACAATGTTCCATGAAGCTCCTTATGCCATAATCCGGAAGAATACGCGAGCAAACGCAAAAAATAAATTTACCGTAAGTTTTGTGAAAACTCCTCCAGAATATATGGATGATAATTCATATATTCTTCCCCTGATGCCGATAGTCGGCGTTGACCATGACATCAGGCTTCAGAAAATCGATCCCGGTACGGAAATTCCGACTGCGGATGCGATAAGGGTTGCCAACGAAATGACGTTCTCAAGCCGTGTCAAGGTAATGGATGAGGAGGTTCGCAACATGCGTCCAAGGTTAATGTCCGAGCGGCTCGACAAATTACGGGCGGCCGATATTGAGTTCATGTTGTTTAAAATGATGAATCCGACGGATCATAAGCGGGGATTATTGAGATTGCGGAAGTTGTTGAATGCTACCGATCAAGACATCAAGGATATGACGGAACTTCTGAATCAGGTCAATATGATGGCCGGCGAAGGTGCGAGTTCCTCAAGACGGGTGAACGTCATAAGCGATTTATTGCGGTCCAAGGACGACTGGGTTCGCAGATATGCTAATAAGATATTTGACCTAACGCTTGACGTTATAAGCAGACAACCCTATAAAAGCAATCACAACGGCATAAGTACTCATACTGTTGAAACGGCTATTTCGGATAAGGAAGAGGTTAATAGGTTATTGGATCGGACTAAAGTGGCGGAAAGCGACGAAATTACCGCCCTGAGGGGCAAACTGAAACGCTTAATAAACAGAAAATGATCTACATTAGGAGAAAATATTCAGAATGTCTCGGCAGACAGCATCGATTATAGTGCAGGCCTCATCAATTCTTCCGGATTCAAAAATACTTTTTGCATCGCTTAACGACTTTATTCCGGCATTCATCCTCTCTTGTATTCCCCCCGGCAATTGAAGCATGCTACTCATCTGAAGATTCATCAACACCGCGGAGCGTTTACCGGATGCGTACTTATTATTGTTCCAGACTTCCTGAAAAGCAAGATCCCAATCATGCCCCGCCTTGTTTGACGGATCCTTATTTAATGTCCTAAGCGCTTCAGCCACCCCCAAAACCCAAAGTCCACGTCGATTGATATCTTTTTCGCTGAATCCGTCCTTGATTTTTGGTGCTTTGAGATAGTTGGCGCAGGTTGGAATGATCCGGTCCCTTAATGCCTCAATCTGAATCTCCTTCAATCCATCAGGGAGGATGGGAGGCTTTTCGGTTAGAGTAAGATCACTTTCCTGGGGGTTTTCGGTAACGATTTTTGAGGGTGGTTTGAGCCAGATCAGAGTCTGTTGCGGATTTTCGGTCATGGCGGCATAAACAAGCGGAGGATTATCAAATAATATTCGTATGAGCGATTGAGGATCGGCGTGAGTATTGATAAACTCGATGTTTTCCCGATCTTTTTTATCGAGAATCGTTTCCGGGGAAGGGTCACCTTCGGGTTTTATATAGACAGGGTTTTTATAGCTTACTGAAAAAACCAAATTATTGAAAGCCGCGGAAATTACGTCCGCCGGATTTTCGGTAGACACAGTTGCAACTTTTCTTGAGGTCGGAGGTCGCAGTTCTTTAACCATATATGTGTATTTTAGTCCTCGAGAGTCGATATGTCACCTACAGGTAGTCCCAACTCCTGGGCTTTAAGGACTCGGCGCATTATTTTTCCTGATCTGGTTTTCGGCAGTTTTTCCACGAATTCAATTTCATCCGGGGTCGCAATCGGCCCAATCTGCAATCTGACCTGAATTACCAGTTCCTTTTTCAGGTCATCGGACGGAGTAATTCCATGCTTTAGAATAACGAACGCCTTGATAGACTCCCCCTTAACCTCATGGGGCTTGCCGATAACTGCGGCTTCGGCAACTTTTGGATTGGCAACAAATGCGCTTTCAAGTTCGGCCGAACCGAGACGGTGTCCCGAAACTTTTATGACGTCGTCATTCCGTCCTACGATCCAAAAATAACCATCCTCATCAATTTTTGCCGAATCCCCAGAAAAATAAACGTTTGGTATTTTTGAAAAATACGTCTCCTTATATCGGGTGGGATTATTGTATACATCCATTAGCATTCCCGGCCAGGGCTTTTTTATGATGAGATATCCCTGCGTGTTAACGGGAACTTCGTTTCCTGCTTCGTCGACAACAGCAGCCTCAACTCCGAAGAATGGTTTGCATGCGCTTCCTGGCTTAAGAGGAAGGGATGGGATGGGTGTGATCATGTGCATTCCGGTTTCGGTTTGCCACCAGGTATCCATGATTGGTATTTTCTCACGCCCGATATTTTTATAAAACCACATCCAGGCCTCTGGATTGATGGGTTCACCTACAGAGCCAAGTATTTTCAGGGACGAAAGATCATATTTTTTAAGATGATCCTCCCCGAACTTCATTAGAGCGCGTATTGCGGTTGGGGCAGTATAGAACTTGGTGATCTTGTACTTATCGATCAACCTCCACCATATTTCGATATCGGGAAAGTCTGGCGTCCCCTCATATACGAACGTAGTGATTCCGTTCAGCAGGGGAGCGTAAATAATATATGAGTGTCCGGTAATCCATCCGGCATCAGCTGTTGACCAGAAAATATCGTCCGGCTTGATATCGAATACCCACTTGAGAGTGCTGTAGATGCCGACCATATATCCGCCATGGGAATGGAGGACTCCTTTTGGTTTTCCGGTTGACCCCGAGGTGTAGAGAATAAAGGCCGGATCGGTCGCCTCCATTATGGCGGTCGGGCAGAGAACATCCTGCTTCGCAACCAAATCATGCCACCACACATCGCGACCCGTTTGCATATTGACCTGTCCATCGCCGCGCTTGACAACAATTACCTTTTCAACTTTTGGAAGTAATGAAACAACTTCATCAACTGTTTTTTTTGATTCTATGAACTTTTTTCCGTAAGGATACCCGTCGGAGCAGATAACAATTTTAGCCTGAGCATCGTCAATACGGTTTTTCAAGGCTTCAGCCGAAAACCCTGAATATACGACCGAATGGACTGCGCCGATTGTGAGACACGCCAACATGGCTATAAACTGTTCGGGAATTCTAGGAAGATAAATAGTCACTTTATCGCCCTTTCTAATTCCAAGCGATTTAAGACCGTTTGCAAAACGATTGACTTCTTCATTAAGTTGGCGGTAGGTAAAAATTCTCTCAGACATATCCTGTCCTACCCAGATGAGTGCAGGCTTATCGGCTACATCCTTCTTCATCCAGCGATCAAGCGCATTATAGGCGATATTGGTCTGCCCCCCCACGAACCACCGTGCATATGGATAATTCCACTCCAGGGTTTTGTTCCATGGTTTGAACCAGTAAAGCTCGCGGGCAACGTTTCCCCAGAAATCCTCAGGATTGGAGATAGACTCCTTATAGAGAGTGTCATAATCCTTGACCCAGGCATCGTCAACTATTACGGGATTTGGATTAATTAGCATAATCTCATTGTTTCATTTGACAGAGTAAAATTCAATAGTATAATTAACTTTACCGTATGAAAATTTCAAACAGCCAAAATTTTTATTTTTACTTTAGCCCCACTTGTGGCGGGGGAGGTTGCGATTGTGACTGTTAACTAAAGAAATAATAAAAATCGACCCCCGCGAAAGCGGGGTTTTTTAATATATGGGCACAAAACAAAGACAATTCAATTTTTATTTTTATTTTTATCCCGAGAGGCGGGTTATATTTTAATGTAAAAACATTAAAAATTTATACCCCGCACGAAGCGGGGTTTTTTGTTTTATGGCTATTAATGAAAGAGGAGGGGTTCCGGTTGACCTGATTGTCGGCCCATGCTCTATAAACGAAAACAATATTCAGGAAGTGCTTAAACTGTCCCAGATTCAGGTTAGGAATCTTAAGGGATTGGCGCAGCCGGCCTTATTCGGTACCAGAATAGTGGGCTTGAAATCGAGAACGGCCTACAACCCGACAGGTCAGGATATGGGAATTGATTTTGACGTCCTGATGCAAAATATGCTTATTTTGCAGAACGGGGGCAATGTTAATGATTTCATTACACCGCCAAGCGTCAACATTGCCCGGGAGGTGATCAGGGAAACAGGAATGACGGTAGGAACAGAGGTAATGATGCCGCATATCCAGTCGCCTATATTTGACCGTGAAATAACCGAGGGGAAAATGCTGCTTTGGAGTCCGTCGGTTGAAGCTCTTGGCTGGTCGATATTACCGTCTGCCGAGGTCGTCAAAAAAAGAAGCGATTGGCTTATGGGGCTTAAGAACCCGAAATGGCTTGGCGCCGCTGCCGATGAGGCAAATGTACTCATGGCCAAGGAGACCAGTATGGAAAAAGCCTGGAAAGGATTGGTCACCTATACAACCGGCCGCGGGGTCGATCCCAGGCAAATAGTAATGATCCAGAGGGGGGTCGACGTTCCCGAGAAAGGCCCTTACCGCAATCTGCCCGTCCATAAGGTCGCCGAGAGGACAAAAGCGTCTTTGCCCGATGGTGTAAGGATGTACTTTGATCCGAGCCACACATTGGGACCGAAGAAAAGGGATGAAATCGTTGAGGCAACTATAGAAGCTCTTTTATTGAGGGATGGAAAGAATAACTTCATTTATGACGGAGCTCTTATTGAGGCCGGTAATTCAACTACCGACACTGACCAACATCTGACTTTAGATGAAGTGGAAATTCTGGCGCGTGAGCTGGCCAGGTTTAGAAATTTACGCTCGCCAGAGCGGGTTTAGAATATGGGTCTATTGATAGTAGGGGCAGGATTAGCCGGACTGGCATCGGCCGTGAGGACAAAGCAACTGTATCCTGATACGGACGTTACCGTTATGGAAAAGCAGAAATCAGAAAGCAATACCCAAATATCAGGTCTCAGGATAAGGGAAAAAGAGGTGGAGCGTCTTATGGCAATCGGAAACGGTGGTGAACTGAGGGACGAAATGGTGCAGTTCAGTAAGATAGGTTTGACTGAGCTTGGATATTGGAAAAGCATTTTGCCATATGAAGAATCAGAGGATTGGTTCGGTCCGCAGTTTTTTAACGGAATAGGAACGAAAATGCTCATTAACCTGCGTGATCTTGCGCGGGAGTCAGGAGTAAAATTCATTGAGGGCGAGATACAAAAACTGATAAACGATAATGGCCGCATATCCGGAGTTCTGACAGGCGGAGAGATTCTCTCGGCCAGAGAAATTATTCTGGCCAACGGGACGGTTTCGGGAAGTCTGTTTATTTCAACAAATCGTGCAATCACAACTGCCGCCCATACCCTCGCCTATGGAGCGGGTCTACCATTGGTTGATGGGACTATAAACATGTTTCATCCTTTCGGGAAGTGCGACAAGGATGGAAATCCCAAGCTAGGTTGCTATGAGACCGATAAACTTGCGGGTGTTGATGTATTTTTTGCGGACGGACGAAAATCAGAAGATGTGACCGATTTACTCCTCAACCATGACGCCCACAACCACTTCCCTGAGATCTCAAGAGAGTTTGTCGATAATGGATCGGTTGTCAGACTGGTCTTCCCGAACGGAGTAGAAAGCTATGCCCGGGTTTCCCATCATTACAGCCACATGGGTATAAAAACGGATGATGGGGTCAGGGTAAGCGGGACGGAAAATCTTATGGCGGTCGGGGATGCAAGTAATCTTGGATTCTGGACTAATCATAAACAGCGTTTTCCAGGATTCGCCTTGCTTAAATGCTTCGTGGATGCTTCGCTTATTGCCGGGCGGGTAGGGGAAATGTCCGTAAGTTCGCGAATGAGTCCGGTTGAAACAAAGAAGAGGTATGGCCGCGAAGGCGATGAGGACGGGGAAATGCCTGACGCCTTAAGACATTTGAATACAAAGATGCTTTTTGAGATCAACTTCGGCAAAGAAAGTACTCGTAATGAGGCTGCCTCTTCATGGGTTGCCGAGTCGTCCCGAGCAGCCCGGGAATCAAAGAATGTTCTCGTCAGGATGAGCCGCGACCTGGCAATTGCCCATGATTTCAAATTAAAACATCCAGAATGCAGTGAGCCTATCCCGATTATCAGAGGAATGTATCCGATGGACGCGGAATTGACGAGGCAAAAGCGGTTTTTATAAGTTATGATAATAGGAATATGAAAGAATCATTAAAAAAATACAGGGAAAGGATAGATAAGACAGACGAGAAAATAATCCTCTGGTTGGGCCGAAGAATGGAGATAGTGAAAAAAGTCGGCATATTAAAAAAGGAGCAGAAAATTGCGGTTCGCCAGGACGACCGGTTTGCCCGGGTTCTTGATTCGGCTATCGCCCAGGGGTCAAAAAAAACCATCAGCCGAAAGCTGATCACAAAAATATATCACGCCATACATGAGGAAGCATTAAAATTGGAAAAATCAATATGAAATTAGCCAAAAGATTGGAAAATTTAGGAGAGTACGCATTTTCCCGTCTTGCCAGGAAAAAAACCGGCGTTGAAGCGCGAACAGGTAGGAAAGTATTGGATTTGTCGATCGGGTCTCCCGATTTTCCCCCATCAGACAGATACATCAGAAAATTCCAGGAACTTGTTGATATGAAAGATTCTCACAAATATGCCGGGTACGGGGCAGTGCGGGAATTTTCCGATGCTATAATTTACTGGTATAAAAAGAGGTTTTCCGTTGCCTTGAATGCCAGCCAACTTCATCCTTTAAACGGCGCGAAAGACGGAGTAACTCATATTATTTTTGCCTTACTTGATGATGGAGACCAGTTTCTGGCTCCCGATCCGGGTTATCCCGGATTTGTGGGACCGGCGGAATTAATAGGCGCAAAGCCTATTTTTTACAACC